>DBAW01000130.1 GCA_002291855.1 Sphingomonas sp. UBA1000 | reverse complement strand
TGATCGCCGACGAGATCGCCGTCGGCTGCGGCCGCACCGGCAGCTTCTTCGCATTCGAGCAGGCCGCGCTGGCGGGCGCGGCGGTCATGGCAGGTGGCAGCGCCGCCGGGGCGGCAATCGCGGCCCGCACCTTGGCGATCAGATCGGCATTGCGCCACGGCTTCATGATGAAATCGCGTGCGCCGGCCTGCATCGCCGTCACCGCGATGCGGATGCCGCTGTGCGCTGTGATCACGACGACGCAGGCCTGCGGATCGGCGGCGATGATCCGGCGCAGACAGGCCAGCCCCTCCGCCCCGTCCGCCGCCCCGGCGGTGAAGTTCAGATCGAGCAGGATCGCATCATAGCGCCGGCGGGCCAGCGCCGACCACGCCTCGTCAGGTCCGTTTGCCCAGTCGACAGCATCGCCGTTAATCCGGAACGCAATCGCCACCGCCCGCGCAATCTCCGGATTGTCGTCGATCAGCAGAATCGTCGCGCCGCTTGACACGTCCACCGCCTGTCCATTTGCGGACACACTGTCCGCATCTGGACGGGCATGGTCTTGGGCACCCTCGATTTCGCGTTCATTCATAGGCATTTAGTCTTTCCGGCCGATCTCGGCGATACTGTCCGGCATGATGACGGAACAGGCGATGCAATCAACCGATTTCCCCGGCGCGGGAATGGACCGGCGGGTCGCGCGTTCAGCACGGCCCTTCTGGCGGCGGCGGATATTCTGGATCGCCGCCGGGCTTGGACTGGCGGCGCTGCTGATCTGGCGCATGCCGGCGGGCGGATCGGTGGACATGGCGGCCGCGGATCTTGAAACCGGCATGGTCCGCCGCGCGCCCTTTGCCGATTATCTGCCGGTCCGCGCGGTCGTTGCCCCCCGGGTCAGCACTTTGGTCGGCGTGCTGTCGGGCGGGCAGGTGGAAAAGCTGCTGGTTCAGGACGGGGCGCTGGTCAGCGAAGGCCAGCCGCTGGCGCAGCTGAGCAATCCCGCGCTCGAACTGGATGTGCTGACGCGCGAGGCGCAGATCGCCAGCCAGCTTGGCGGCGTCGCCGGTGAAGGGCTGAGCATCGAACGCAGCCGCCTCGACCGGGCCGAACAGATCGCCCAGGCCAGCTACAGCTACATCAAGGCCAAGCGCGATCTGGCGATCCGCGAACAGCTGCGCGCACAGGGGTTCCTGTCCGACGAAGGGGTGGCGAGCTATGCCGAAGAGGCCGCCTATCAGGAAAAGCGGCTGGCCCAGCTGCGCGCGGGCGGCGCGGCCGAAGCCGGCATCACCCGCACCCAGGCCGCACGGCTGGAGGATACGCGGCAAAGGCTGGTCAAAAGCCTTGCAGCACTCCGCGCCGGGCGCGATGCACTGGTGGTGCGCGCGCCGGCCGCCGGGCGGCTGACCAACTTCACCCTGCAGCCCGGCCAGTCGCTCAAGGCCGGGGATCCCGCCGGCCAGGTCGACAGCGAGGGATCGTGGAAGCTCGAGGCCGATGTCGATGAATATCACCTCGGCCGCGTCGCCACCGGCCAGGCGGCGCGCTTTGCCGGCGGGCGGCTGACGGTCGCCCGGGTGCTGCCCACGGTCCGCGACGGGCGTTTCCGAGTCGAACTGGCCTTTGCCGCCCCGCCGCCGGGGCTGAACCGCGGCCAGACGCTCGACGTGCGCATCACGCTGGGCGGCACCGCCCCGGCGCTGGTCGCGCCGGTTGGCGGCTGGCTGGAGGATGGCGGCGGCGGCAGCGTATTCGTGCTCGACGCCGATGGCCGCCATGCCCGCCGCCGCGCGGTGCGCGTCGGCCGCCGCAACCCGCAACAGGCCGAAATCCTGTCCGGCCTGCGCGCGGGCGAGCGCATCCTGCTGTCCAACCTGTCGTCCGTGAAGGGCGACGTCATCAACATCCGCTGACAAGGGAGGGATCGATGATCCGTCTGGAAAACATCCAGCGCCGCTATGTTTCTGACGAGGTCGAGACGACCGCGCTCGCCAATATCGATCTTGAGGTCGAGGCCGGCGAGTTCGTCGCCATCATGGGGCCGTCGGGGTGCGGCAAATCGACGCTGCTCAACACGCTGGGCACCGTCGACCGGCCCAGCGCCGGCCGCTATCTGTTCGGCGACCGCGATCTGGCCGCGCTCGATGAGAAAGCGCTGGCCCGGTTCCGCGCCGAACATCTGGGCTTTGTGTTCCAGAGCTTCAACCTGATCGACGAGCTGACCATCGAGGAGAATGTCGCGCTTGGCCTTGCCTATCGGCGCGATGCGGCCGACCGGCGGGCACGGGTGCGCGCGGCGATGGACAAGGTCGGCATCGCCCACCGCGCGCGCCATTTCCCCCACCAGCTGTCGGGCGGCCAGCAGCAGCGCGCCGCCATCGCCCGCGCCATTGTCGGCGAACCGCGGCTGATCCTGGCGGACGAGCCGACCGGCAATCTCGACACCGCCAATGGCGAGCAGGTGATGAAGATCCTGACCGGGCTGAACGACGAAGGGGCGACCATCGTGATGGTCACCCATTCGCCCAGCCATGCCGACATGGCCAAACGGCGGATCGACATGCTCGACGGGCGCATCATCGCCTCGGCCGCGCGCCGCCACTGAAGGGGACCGTGATGACCGGCCTGTCGCTGATCAACTTCACCCGCGGGCTGACCCGCCACAAGCGCGAGGCACTGCTCACCATTGGCGGGCTGGCGCTCGGCATCGCCGCGTTTCTGGTGCTTGGCCTGTATGTCCATTTCCAGACCAGTTTCGAAAAATGGCTGCCCGGCCATGACCGGGTTTATCTGGTGCAGACCGAATGGCGGCGCGCCGACGGGCCGTTCACCGGCACATTGCCCTATACGATGGGCGGTCTGCTCGAACAGCTGAAGCAGGACTTTCCGGGGCTGGTCGGCACCCGTATCCAGGGCGGCGAGGCGGGCGGCAGCGTCATCCATGACGGGGCGGCCGTGCTCGACGACATCGCGCAGGTCGATGCCGATTTCCTGCGCGTGTTTCCGCTGACCATACAGCGGGGCGATCCGGCGACCGCGCTGGCCGATCCCAATGCGGTGGTGATCAGCGCCACGGCGGCGCGGCGTTATTTCGGCACCGCCGACCCGATCGGCCAGACGCTCACGATCACGCTGGAAAAAACCGCCAGCTACCGCGTCACCGGGATATTCGAGGACCTGCCCGACAATACCGATCTGCGCTTCACCATGCTGACGCGCATCCCGGCGGTGCATGGCGAGGACTGGTGGTACAAATGGGGAAGCACGGCGGTTGCCACCTATCTGCGCTTTCCCCGGCCCGATGCCGCCCGCGCATTTACGCAGCGGCTGCCGGGCTTTGTCGACCGGCGCGGCTTTGCCGATCTGGGGCCGAACGCGTCGGACACGGTGGCGCTGAAGCTGCTGCCGATCGCCGACCAGCATCTCCATCCTGCCGGCAAGGAGGGCGCGTCGCTCCGGCTCACGGTCGCCACGCTCGGACTGGTCGGGCTGCTGACGCTGGCGATCGCGGCGGTCAACTATGTGAACCTCGCCACCGCGCGGGCCGGGCTGCGCGCGCGCGAAGTGGCGGTGCGCAAGGTGCTGGGCGGGGATCGGGCCGCGCTGATGCGGCAGTTCCTGACCGAATCGGTGCTGACGGCGGCATTGGCCACGCTGATCGGGCTGATCCTGACCGAACTCAGCCTGCCCTTCGTCAATGCCGCCGGCGGCCTGTCGCTCGCCATCCCCTATGCGCTGGTGCTGCCCGCGCTTGCGTTGCTGGCGGTGGTGATCGGCGTTGTGGCGGGGCTTTACCCGGCGCTGCTGCTGTCGGGCTTTCCCCCGGCCCAGGTGCTCGCCTCGGCGCGCACGCCCGGCGGCGGGCGCAGCGGGGCGCGCATCCGCGAGGCGCTGGTCGTCGTGCAGTTCGCGCTCGCCACGGCGTTCATCATCTGCGCGCTGGTGCTGATCGCGCAGATGCGCCACGTCCGCGCGACCGATCTGGGGTTTGAGCGCGACGGCCTGCTGGTCGTGTCCTCGCTCAACTATAGCGACCTTGAACCCGGGCCGACGGCGCGGCTGATGGCGGCGTTCCGGGCCGTGCCCGGCGTGTCGGCGGTGACCACGGCCGATGCGGCGGTCGGCGGGCTGGGCAACAACAATCTCGACAATTTCGCCATTCCCGGCCGGCCCGGCACCGGCCCGGCGCTGCGCCGCACGCTGGTCGGCAGCGATTTCTTCGCCGTCTATCGCCCCCGGCTGCTCGCCGGGCGGCTGTTCGACGAGGCGCGCCGCACCGACGATGCCGCCGGCATCCCGCCCGAGGGTGAGCGCAACATCGTCATCAACCGCACCGCCGCCGCCCGGCTGGGCTTTGCCGCGCCGCAGGACGCGATCGGCAAGACCTTCCAGACCGAAGGGCCGCGCACCATCATCGGCGTGATCGAGGATCTGCGCTTCGGCTCGCCGCGCCTGCCCAGCGATCCGGGCTATTACATGGCGTTTCGCGGCGTCGCGCCGTTTCCGGTCGTGACGCTGCGCTACCGGGGCGAGACGCGCCGGGTGATCGAGGATGTGCGGGCGGCATGGCAGCAGATTCTGCCGCAGGTGCCGTTCATCGCCGACACCGGCGAAACGCATCTGCGGCGGCTCTATCAGGACGATGACCGGGCGGGGCGGCTGTTCGCCATCGGCACGGGTCTGGCGGTGGTGATCGGCTGCCTTGGCCTGTGGGGGCTGGCGGCGTTCGACACCCAGCGCCGGGTGAAGGAAATCGGCATCCGCAAGACGCTGGGGGCATCGTCGGCCGACATTGTCCGGCTGCTGGTCGGCCGGTTCGTGCGGCCGGTGCTGCTCGCCAATCTGCTCGCCTGGCCGCTGGCCTTTGTCGCCGCGCGGACCTGGCTGGCCGGGTTTGACGATCGCATCGCGCTGTCGCCGCTGTTCTTCGTCGCGGCGAGCGCGCTTGCAGTGCTGATCGCGGTGCTGACCGTGATCGGCCATGCCCTGCGCGCCAGCCATGCCACCCCGGCATGGGCGCTGCGCCATGAATAATCGTGCCTGCGTGGCGGCGCTGATGCTGTGCCTCGCCAGCCCATGTGCGGCAGAGACGCTGCGCGAGGCGATTGCCGCCGCCTATGCCGGCAACCCGCAACTGGCCGAGGCCCGCGCCCGGCAGGACGCGCTCGCCGAAACGCCGAACCAGGCACGGGCGCTGGGCCGGCTGACCGCCGATCTGAGTAGCGCCGGCGGTTATAGCCGGTTCGACAGTGGCACCGGCGGTACCGGCGCGATCACCGCCAACCTGCCGGTCTGGACGGGCGGGCGAGTGCCGGCGGCGGTGCGTGCCGCGACGCAGGATACCGCCGCCGGTGCCGAGGCGGTGCGCGACACCGAGGCGGCGGTGCTCGAAACCGTCGTCGCCGCCTATGCCGAGCTGCTTTATGCGCAGCAGGCGGTGGCGGTGGCCGAGGCCGATATCGATCTGCTGGCCCAGCAGGTCGCCGAAGCACGGTCGCGCTTTCAGCTGGGGCAGGCGGCGCGCACCGATGTCGCCCAGTTCGAGGCGCAGCTTGAATCGGCCCGCGCGGATCTGGCGGTGGCGGAAAGCGAAACCGCCGCCATCGCCGCGGTCTACCGCGCCACCATCGGCGCGGACCCCGGGCGGCTGGAACCGACGCCGCCCCCGCCCGCCGCCCTGCCCGGAACGGTTGCGGCGGCGCGCGCCAATGCGCTTGCGGCCAATCCCGTCGTCCGCCGCCAGCGGCTGGCCACGACGGCGGCGGCAGCGCGGATCGACCGCGAACGTGCCGAGGGCAATCCCAATCTGGGGATCGGTGCCAGCTATGGCTATGCCGTCAACGACCGGCTGGCCGCATCGCCCAATGTCGCATCGGCCAATCTGGTGCTGCGCCTGCCGCTGTTGACCGGCGGCCTTGTCGCCGCGCGCGTGCGGGCGGCGCGGGCGGATTATCGCGCCGCCGGATTTGCCACCATCGCCGCCGAGCGCGAGGCCGTCCGGCTGGCGGAGACCGCATGGGCCAATCTGATCG
The DNA here is from genome assembly GCA_002291855.1 of Sphingomonas sp. UBA1000. Taxonomy (GTDB): domain Bacteria; phylum Pseudomonadota; class Alphaproteobacteria; order Sphingomonadales; family Sphingomonadaceae; genus Sphingomonas_B. The sequence continues at coordinate 4,209 of DBAW01000130.1, read as the reverse complement.
CGGCGCAGGCGCGGGCCGAGGCCAATGCCCGCCGGGTCGCCGCCGCCGAACTGGCGCTGAACGGCGTGCGCGCCGAATATGGGTTTTCGCTGCGCACCACGCTCGACATCCTGATCGCCAACGGGTCGCTGCGCGCGGCGCAGCTCGCCCTTGCGCGCAGCCGCAGCGACATCCTGATCCAGCAGGCGGCGCTGCTGCGTGCAACCGGGCTGCTCGGCCCCGACAGCTATTGATGGGGGCGCGGCCGGCGATCAGCGGCCGGCGGGGCAGGTGATCCGGGCCTTGCCGACGCTGCGGATCGCGCAGACCGGCCGGCCGCTGACGACGACCCGGCCCGAACCGGCGACGGTGCCGGTCGCCGGCCCGTCGACCCGCGCCGCGATCGTGCCGGTGCCGGCCAGCGTCACGGCAAGGCTGTCGGCCCGCGCCTGTGCCGCGTCCACATCGCCCCGTCCGGCCAGCGCGATGACCAGCCGGCCGAGCGTTCCTGATGCGTCGATGCGGCCCTCACCGGGCAGCGCCAGCCGGGTTTCGCCCATGCGCAGATCGCGCAGCGTCACCTGACCCCGCCCGGCCAGGGTCACGGCAAGGCCCGGCCCGGCCAGCGGCCCGATGGCGATCCGGCCCTGTTCGATCAGCCTGACGCGCGTGATCGCCGGGGCGGTGACGCGGATATGCAGCCGCCCGGGATCGCCCATCGGCGGACACGCGGCCCGGCCGGTGACGACGATCTCGTCCCGCCCCTCTCCCCGTTCGACGTCCCCGCGGTCCCCGGCCCCGCGTCCGCGCCGGCCGGCCCAGCCGATCACCAGCCGATCGTCCGCCACCGTCGCCGTCAGGCAGCGCAGCAGCGCCGCCTCCCCCGTCGCCTCGACACGGGTCGTCGCCGCCTGTGCGATGGTCAGCGTCGCATTGGCGGCGAGATCGACCGCCTGAAAGGCCGCAACCGGATAGTCGCGCGTCGCCGGCCCGGCCGCGCCGGCGAGCATGACCGCGAGCATCGCCGCCACGCGCATCGCATCCTCCCTATCTGTATTATTCAGGCAATACAGTTAGGGGAGACCCGGTCAAGCGCCCCCCGGGCGGGAACTGATCCGCAATGGCGCTAATCATTGCCCGGCAGCAGGAATGATGCGGCAATCCCCAGCATCAGCAGCGCGAACGTCCGCCGGACCAGCCGGGTGCGCCCGGGATCGGCCAGCCATACCTGCGCCCGGCTGCCGGCCATCACGATCCCGCAATGAATGAGCGTCGCGATCGCCGCGCTGATCCCCGCCAGCAGCAGCGCATTGTGCAGCGCGAGCGTCGCACCGCCCAGAAACTGCGGCGCCACCACGACGAAGAACAGATAGGCCTTGGGATTGAGCAGGTTGATCAGCGCCCCGGCAAGAAAGGCGCGGCGCTCGACATGGCCGGCGATGGCCGGCGCGGCCCCGGCACCCGCCCCGCGCCATGTCTCGACCGCCAGCCACACCATCATCGCCGCCCCGGCAAGGCGGAGCGCGGTCAGCAGGCCCGGCTGCGCCCCAAGCAGCGCCGCCAGCCCCAGCGCCGCGAGCACGCCGTTCGCCAGCAGGCCGAGCGCGACGCCGGTGACCGCCGCAAAGCCCGCGCGCCGCCCCTCGGTCGCGGCCAGCCCGGCCAGCCACGCCATGTTGGGACCGGGCGTCAGTTCGATGACCAGCACCGCAAGCGCAAAGCCGACAATGTCCAAGGCGGGCCTTTCGTCAGACCGCCGTGCCGGCCAGCCGCCCGATGCCGGCGGTCAGCGCCATGGCGAGCGCGCCCCAGAACACCACCCGCGCAACCGGCCTGCCGGCGGCCGCGCCCCCGGCGCGCGCGCCAACCGCCCCCAGCAGCGCAAGGAACAGGATCGCGCCCCCCGCCTGCCCGGCCATCATCCACGCCATCGGCAGCATCAGCGCCAGCAGCAGCGGCAGCGCCGCCCCGGCGGTGAAGGTGGCGGCGGAGGCGAACGCCGCCACCACCGGACGCGCGGCCATGGTGTCGGTGATGTGCAGCTCGTCCCGCGCATGCGCGCCCAGCGCGTCATGCGCCATCATCTGCGTGGCGACGCGGTCGGCCGTCTCGGCATCCACCCCGCGCGCGCGGTAGATGGCGGCCAGCTCGGCATGTTCGAGCGCCGGGCTGCTCACCAGCTCGGCCCGCTCGCGCGCCAGATCGGCGGCCTCGGTATCGGCCTGGCTGCTGACCGAGACATATTCGCCCGCCGCCATCGACATCGCCCCGGCGACCAGCCCCGCCACGCCCGCGACGAGCAGCGCCTGCCGGTCGGCCCCCGACGCGGCGACGCCGAGCACGAGGCTCGCGGTCGAGACGATCCCGTCATTCGCCCCCAGCACGGCGGCGCGCAGCCAGCCGATACGGGCCACCAGATGGGCTTCGTCATGCAGAGGCATTGTCGGCATCGTCCTTTGCCGCGATCATCGCCGGATCGATCAGTCCGTCAAGGAACAACGCGATCAGCGCCGACCAGGCCCGGTGCGGCATGCGCCCGCGCCGGAAACGCTCGCCACAGTCTTGGTGCGCCCGGCGGGATTCGAACCCACGGCCCCCGGATTAGGAATCCGATGCTCTATCCTGCTGAGCTACGGACGCACGCGGGGTTTTCCTGCCCCGCGATGCGGCGGCGGTCAATCAGAAGAACAGCTTGCGGAACTGAAGCCTGACGGTCCGGCCGAGCGGGTCGAGCAGGTCGGGCTGGAACGACAGCGGGATGCGGCCCGACGCGTCGGTGACCTGCTGGCGCGCGTTGAACACATTGTCGACCGCAAAGGTCAGCCGGGTGCCGCGCAGGAACGGCCGGCCGCGCACGACCGACGGGATCACGCCCAGATTGGCGAACAGCCGCAGATTGACGGTGCCGATCGCGCCGAAGCGCAGGGCATCGCCATTCGCCTCGTCGACGCGCGTCGCGCTCTGCCAGTTGGCCGACAGGCGCATGCCCAGCCCGTTCTGGAAATAGCCGCCCTGCACCTCGACCCGGTGGCGCGGCGCGCCGCCGCGTGCGCCGATGGCGTCGCCGTTCAGCAGATCAAGGCTCGGCCCGCCCTCGGCGATCAGGATGCGGTTGCGGAACTGGACGGTGTGGAACACGGCAAACTGCGCCCGGCCGCCAAACTGGCCGCCGCGCCCGCCGCCAAAGGCACCGGGCGGCGGCCCGCCCGGCGGGGGACCGCCAGCACCCTGACCGGCTCCGCCCTGACCGGCTCCGCCCTGACCGCCTCCGCCCGGCCCGCCCGGCGCAGCCCCCGGTCGCCCGAACGCCCCGGCCTCGCGCAGCGCCTGAAAACGCGCCGGATCGGCCTTGAGCGGGATCGACAGGTTGATGCCCCAGCGCAGCTGGCGCGTCGTTTCGCGCGCGAAGTTAACCGGCCGGGCATCGACCTGCACCAGCCGCCCGGTCGCGTCGCGCAGGAACCGATCGGGAAACGCCGCTTCGATGGCGGCGGTCGGGTTGGGCAGCGAGGCGATGGGATTGTCGATCCGGCTGGCGACGTAATTGGCCGTCAGGCTGACATCGGCCTTGCCGATCGTCGGCCGCAGCGTCAGGCCGAACTTGGTCACTTCGCGATTGTCGCCCAGCAGGCCGCGATTGCCGCCGGTCAGCTGCGTGACCAGCACCGGCGCGCCGGTCACGAAATCGAACACGCGCACATCGGGGACAGCGATCTGCGGGTCGGCCAGCTGCTGCGGGCTGGGGGCTTCTTCCTCATTGGTGTGCGACACGACGATGTCGACGATCGGCACCGGCGACCAGCTCAGCCCCGCGCCCCAGGTGCGCAAAGTGTCGAAATCCGACAGGCGGCGGACCTGCAGATTGCCATTGACCGACAGGTCGCCCACCGCCGCGAGGATGCCCCGCCGCCGGCTGGTCAGCGGCAGATCGATGCTGACCTGCCCCGCCCCGATGTCGCGGCTGGCGCCGCCCGTCCGCGCCACCCCGGCGCGCAGCGATTCGCTGTCGAACCGGTTGCGGGTCGCCGCCAAGGTAAAGGTGGTCGACACATCGCCGGCCGGCAGCTTGAACAGCCGGCCATTGGTGGTGAAATCGCCGGTCAGAATGTCCGACACCGCGCGCGCCCGGTCGCGCGGGCCCGCGGCCTGGCTGGTATCGGTCAGCACATTGGTTTCGATCCGGTCCCAATTGCCGGTCATCGTCCATTGCCAGCCGCCCAGCGCGCCGCC
>DBAW01000031.1 GCA_002291855.1 Sphingomonas sp. UBA1000 | reverse complement strand
CGGACGACACCCGCGTCCAGTCGAGCGCGCCGAATCGGCTCGACGCGCAGAAGCTGGTCGAGGGCATGGCGCGCGGCATCGCCGTGTTCCACCAGCCGCGCGTCACCATCGAGCATACGGTTGCCGAGGACACCGAGGCCGAGCGCCGCCGCGTCTATTCCGCCTTCGTCAAGATGCGCGAACAGATTGAGCGCATGTCCGCCCAGGCCGAATTCGGCACCGGCGGCGAGCATGAGGAGGTGCTCGAGACCTACAAGATGTTCGCCTATGACGAGGGCTGGTCGCGGCGGATCAACGAGGCGATCGACAGCGGCCTGACCGCCGAGGCGGCGATCGAGCGGGTGCAGCAGCGCACGCGGATGCGGATGCGCCAGATCGACGATCCGCTGCTCGCCGACCGGATGCACGATCTGGAGGATCTGTCCAACCGGCTGCTGCGCATCGTCTCCGGCCAGCTCGGCACCGCAGCGCAAATGGGGCTGCGGCAGGATGCGATCCTGATCGCGCGCAATCTCGGCCCGGCCGAGCTGCTCGAATATGATCGCCGCCGGCTGAAAGGCGTGATCCTTGAGGAAGGGTCGCTGACCGCGCATGTCACCATCGTCGCGCGCGCGATGGGCGTGCCGGTGCTGGGGCGGGTCAAGGATGTGCGCCGGCTGATCGGCGATGGCGACATGCTGCTGCTCGACGTGGCGCAGGGATCGGTGTTCGTGCGCCCCAACACCTCGATCGAGGAGGCGTTCGCCGCCAAGCTGACGCTCAGCCAGAAACGCCGCGCCGCCTTTGCCGCGCTGCGCCCGCTACCGCCGGTGACGCGCGATGGCACGCGCATCACGCTGATGGTCAATGCCGGGCTGCGCGACGATGCGGCGGCACTGGACGTGACCGGCGCGGACGGCATCGGCCTGTTCCGCACCGAATTCCAGTTCCTCGTTTCCGCCACCCTGCCGCAGCGCGAGCGCCAGCAGCGGCTCTACCGCGACATTCTGGAGGCAGCGGGCGACCGGCCGGTCACCTTCCGCACCGTCGATATCGGCGGCGACAAGGCGCTGCCCTATATGCGCGCCGACGATCTGGGCGAGGAAAACCCGGCGATGGGCTGGCGCGCGCTGCGTGTTGCGCTCGACCGCGACGGGCTGATGAAGGCGCAGGCGCGCGCGCTGCTCGAGGCGGCGGCCGGGCGCACGCTCAACGTCATGTTCCCGATGGTGTCGGAAGTCTGGGAGTTTGACGAGGCGCGCGGGATTTTCGAGGCCCAGCATGGCTGGCTGGCGGCGCGCGGCCGCCAGACCCCGGCCACGATCCGCTATGGCGCGATGCTCGAGGTGCCGGCGCTCGCCGAATGCATGGACCTGCTGCTGCCGCGCATCGATTTCCTGTCAATCGGCACCAACGACCTGACCCAGTTCCTGATGGCGGCCGACCGCGCGCATCCCAAGCTTGCCGAACGCTATGACTGGCTGTCGCCGGCGATCCTGCGCTTTCTGCGCCGCGCCGCCGCGCCTGCCCTTGCCCAGGGTGTGCCGGTGACGGTGTGCGGCGAAATGGGCGGCCGCCCGCTCGAGGCGATGGCGCTGCTCGGCATCGGCATCGAGCGGCTGTCGATCACCCCGTTTGCGGTCGGCCCGGTCAAGGCGATGGTGCGCACGCTCGATCTCGGGGCGCTGCGCGCGCGGATGGCGGAGTGGCTCGCCCACCCCCCCCCCAATCTGCGGGCGGCGTTGAGCGACTGGGCGATGGCTCAGCAGGTCGAACTGGCCTGATCCGGCGGGCCAAGCCGGTTGACAAGCCATGGCCGGACTTGTGACAAGGTTAATCCGGGCGCGAACCCAACAGGGGCGATGATGAGCGAAAACGAGGCGGTGGGCGGTGCGGACCGGGCGGGCGAGCGCCTCAGGGCCGCGCGCGAGGCGGCGGGGCTGAGCCTTGCCGACATCGCCGCGCGCACCCGGGTGACGCAGCGTCATCTGGAAGCGATCGAGGCCGATGATTTCGGGTCGCTGCCCTCGCCCACCTACAGCGTTGGCTTTGCCCGCGCCTATGCCCGTGCGGTTGGCGCGGACGAGGTGGTGATCGCCGCATTGGTTCGCGGCCAACTGGAAGGCGGGCTGCGCGCCCGACAGGAAAGCCTCGATCTCGCCCCCGCCGATCCGGCGCGCGTGCCGCCGCGCGGCCTGGCCTGGACCGGGCTGATCCTCGTGCTGCTGCTGGTCGGCGGCTATGCGCTGTGGCGCAGCGACTGGCTGGCGCGCAGCGCCGGGAGCGGGACCGAGATCGCCACCGCGCCCGCCCAGCCCGAACCGGTCAGCGCTGACGGCAACGAGGCGAATGACGAAGAATCCGGCGACGCGCCCGCCGCGCCCGCGCCCATCATCCGTTCGATCGGCCCGGGCGGCTTTCTGCGTCAGGCGCCGGGCGAACCGGCCGCGCCGATCCCGCCCGCGCCGCCGCGCCGGCTGGTGCCCGCGCGCCCCAGCCCCGAAATCGCCGGCAAGACCAGCCTGCTCGACCTCAATGACCGGATCTGCAAATGGCCGATCGGCCATCCGGGCGAGCCGGACTTTCATTTCTGCGGCCGGCCGGTCAATCCCGGCTTTCCCTATTGCGTCGATCATTGCGGCCAGGCCTATCAGGCGCAGCTGCCGCGCCGCGACCGGCGGCCGCCGCCGCCTTTGCCCTTTGGCGGCGCGCGCGTCCGCTGACCGGTATGGCACGAAAGGCGCATCGTTTCGCCTGACCGGCACGCAGCCGCTC
>DBAW01000236.1:7590-9169 GCA_002291855.1 Sphingomonas sp. UBA1000 | reverse complement strand
CCGATCACGCCCACAATGTCCATCTCAATCTCCGTCACGCGACAATGCGGCGGCGCTATGCCCCGGCCACCCGCCCCGGGCAAGCGCGGGTCAGCCGCGCTGCGGTCGCACCCGCAGCGTCAGCAGCGCGGCCAGCAGCATCAGCGCGCCCGACAGCATCAGCACATGGCGCGGATCGCCACCCAGCAGCGGCCGGTAGATCAGCGGCATGGTCAGGCTCTGGATCATCATCGGCACGACGATGAACATGTTGAAAATGCCCATATAGATGCCGGTGCGTTCCGCCGGGATGGCATTGGCGAGCATCACATAGGGATTGCCCATCATGCTTGCCCAGCCAATGCCGATGCCCAGCATCGGCAGCGCCATCAGCCAGGGATCGGTGAGCGTTGGCAGCACGAGCATCGCCGCGCCCGACGCGGTCAGCGCCAGCGCATGGATGCGGGCCGGGCCGGCGCGGCGGACGAGCGGCACCATCGCCAGCGCGGCGGCAAAGGCGATGAAATTGTAAAATCCGCCCAGCCGGCCGTTGAGCAGCGCCGCCTCGCGAAAGCCCGCGCTCAGCGGATCGGCGGTATCGAACAGGCTGCGCGCCAGCGCATGGACGACGAACTGCCAGTAAGCGAACATCGCATACCATTGGCACAGCATCGGCAGCGCCAGCGCCCGCATCGGGGCGGGCATGCCGCGGATTGCCCGCCCCAGATCGGCCAGCGCCCCGCCCGGCGCGGCGCGCCCGGCATGGAGCGCCGCGGCTTCGGCGGAACTGAGCGGCAGCTCGGGAACGCGCAGCACCGACCACAGCACCGTCGACAGCGACAGCACGCCGCCGACCGCAAAGGCGATCCCGGTCACGGTCGGGATGTTGTTCGCGCCGACCGCATCGGCCCCCACCCCCCACCAGACAAGGATCGACGGCGACAGATAGGAAAGGGTCTGGGCCAGGCCGGTAAAGGCGCTTTGCGTCAGAAAGCCGAGTGGGCGCTGATCGGCGGCCAGCCGGTCGCTGACATAGGCGCGATACGGCTCCATCGTCACATTATTGGCGGCATCGAGCACCCAGAGCAGGCTGGCCGCCGCCCATAGCGCCGGGCTGTGCGGCATGGCGAACAGGCACAGCGAACACAGCAGCGCCCCGATCAGGAAATAGGGCGTGCGCCGCCCGAAGCGCGACACCGTGCGGTCGCTGAGCGCGCCGATCAGCGGCTGGACGATCAGCCCGGTCATCGGCCCGGCGAGCCACAGCAGCGGCAGGCTCGCCTCGTCCGCGCCCAGATAGGCATAGATCGGCCCCATATTGCTCTGTTGCAGCCCGAAGCTGAACTGGAGGCCGAGGAAGCCCAGATTCATCTCGGCAATGCGCAGCAGCGACAGGCGCGGCTTGGCGGCGGCGGGCGATTCGCCGGCCGGCCTGTCAGCTGGGCTGGCGGATTCCCCGCGTATCTGGGTGGCGGTCATCTGCCTCTCCTGCTCCCCGGCGGCCGGCGGCCAGCGCTGCGCGATGGCCTTGTCACGGTCGCCTGTTGCCGCACCATAACGCACGCGCCGGTGGCGGCAATGAATATTGCAATCGATTGCA
>DBAW01000236.1:0-7242 GCA_002291855.1 Sphingomonas sp. UBA1000 | reverse complement strand
CAATCGATTGCATCCATTTATACCCCTGCCAACGCCGTGGCAAAAACGGCAAGCAGGGGAGATGCAGGATATGGTGAAGCACCACGCATTGCTGGCTGGCGTCATGTTGCCGGCGCTCGCGATCGCCGCCGCGATGCCCGCCCGGGCCATGGCGGCGGCAGAGCCGGCCCAGGCCGACACCACCCAGGCCGATTCCGCCCAAGACAGCGACTCGTCCGCCGCGCCCGCCGACGACATCGTCGTCACCGCCGTGGCGCGCGGCCAGAACCGGCTCGATGCCACGGTGGCGACCAGCGCGCTGTCGGGCGCGGCGCTGATCGACCTTGCACCGCGTTCGGCGGCGGAGGCGTTCCGCCAGATCCCCGGCATCCGCGCCGAAGCCTCGGGCGGCGAAGGCAATGCCAATATCGCCGTGCGCGGCCTGCCGGTCGCTTCGGGCGGGGCCAAATTCCTCCAGCTGCACGAAGACGGTCTGCCCGTCCTTGAGTTTGGCGACATCACCTTCGGCAATGCCGATATCTTCGTGCGCGCCGATTTCAACATCGCCCGGATCGAGGCGGTGCGCGGCGGCTCGGCCTCGACCTTCGCCTCCAACTCGCCGGGCGGGGTGATCAACTTCATCTCCAAGACCGGCGAGCAGCAGGGCGGCGCGATCCAGACGACGCTCGGGCTGGATTATGAGGAATATCGCGTCGATTTCGATTATGGCGCGCCGATCGGCAAGGACTGGAGCTTCCATGTCGGCGGCTTCTACCGCCAGGGCGAAGGGCCGCGCCGGCTCGGCTATGACGGGCTGAAGGGCGGGCAGATCAAGCTCAACGTCACCCGCACGTTCGAGGGCGGCTATATCCGCTTCTACGGCAAATATCTGGACGACCGCGCAGTCGGCTATCTGCCCAATCCGGTGCGCGTGACCGGCACCGATGCCGATCCGGTCTATACCAGCCTGCCCGGCTTCAGCATCAACGGCGACAGCCTGCATTCGCGCGGCTTTTTGCAGGCGCTGTCGCTCAACGGCCAGAATGTGCCCGAGCGGTTCGACGTGACCGACGGGATGCGCCCGCTGGTCAAGGCGTTCGGGTTTGAAACCTCGGTCGACGTCGATGACGACTGGACGCTCGTCAACCGGTTCCGCTTCTCCGACGTGTCGGGCGGCTTCACCTCGCCCTTCCCGGCCTCGGTCGGCACTGCCGGCGCGATTGCGACCGAACTGGGCGGCGCGGGCGCGACCGCGCGCTTTGCAACCGGCCCCACTGCCGGGCAGGCGGTGCCGACAGACACGCTCGTTGCGCGCGTCGTGCTGTTCAACACCCGGCTCAACAGCCTTGATAACATCACCAATGATCTGCGCCTGACCCGCGATCTGACGATCGGCGGCGGCGAGGGTGCGGTGACCTTCGGCTTCTACAAGTCGCGGCAGGAGATCGCGACCGACTGGCTGTGGACGTCGCACCTGCTCGAGGTGCGCGGCGGCGGCAATGCCGGGCTGATCGACATCCGCACCGCCGGCGGCGCGGCGGTCACCGACAATGGCACCGTCGCTTATGGCGCGAGCTTTTTCGGCGGCTGCTGCCGGCGCGTCTATGACCTGAGCTACGACACCAACGCGCCTTTCGCCTCGCTCAACATGCGGTTCGGCAAGCTGTCGGTCGATGGCGCGCTGCGTTACGATTTCGGCCGCGCGCGCGGCACGACCTTCGGCGCGGATCTGGGCGGCGGGCGCGTCGGCACCCGGCCGGTCGATGTCGACGGCAATGGCAGCATCTCGACCGCCGAACAGCTGAGCGCGGTCGTCCCGCTCGGCAGCCCGGCCCCGGTCGATTACAATTATGATTACCTGTCCTACTCGCTGGGCCTCAGCTACCGGCTGGCCGACACGCTGGCGCTGTTCGCCAGCTATGCGCGCGGCGGCCGCGCCAATGCCGACCGGCTGCTGTTCAACGACAACAATGTCAGCACCACCACCGGCGCGCTGCGCAACCCGGCGCTGGCGGTCGATTTCGTCCGCCAGCTCGAAGGCGGGGTGAAATATCGCGACGGCGGCACCCAGCTTTACGCCACGCTGTTCCACGCCCGCACCGAGGAACAGAATTTCGAGGCGACGACGCAAAGGCTGTTCGACCGGTCCTACCGGGCCTGGGGGCTGGAAGTGGAAGGCAGCATCCGCCGCGGCGGGTTCACCCTGTCGGCGGGCGCGACCTATACCGATGCCGAAATCACCCGCGACGCGGTCAACCCGGCCACCGCCGGCAACCGCCCGCGCCGCCAGGCCGATTTCATCTATCAGGCGACCGCCCAATATGAGACCGGGCGGTTCGCGCTGGGCGCGAACATGGTCGGCACCACCGACAGCTTTGCCCAGGACGACAACCGGCTGAAGCTGCCGGGCTTCACCCAGGTCAACGCCTTTGCCCGGTTCAGCCCGGCACCGCGCGTCACCCTGTCGGTGAACGCCAACAATCTGTTCGACGTCAATGGCTTCACCGAGGCGGAGGAAGGCGCGATCCCGGCCGACAACATCGTGCGCGCGCGCTCGATCAACGGCCGCACCGTCTCGGCCGCGCTGCGGTTCGACTTCTGATGGCGACGGCCCGGGCACGGCCATGACCAGCCACTGGACGCGCGCGCATCTGCGGGCGCTGACCGAACCGGCCGCAGCCCCGGTGATCGGCCCGGCGGATGCGCCGCGGCTGCTGGCCGGCGCGGATCTGTGGGACTGGTGGCCGGTGCAGGACCGGCGCGGCGCGATTGCCCCGGTTGCGGGCGGGATGCTGGCGATCTTCCTGTCCGCCCCGATGGGGGCGGACCCGGATGCCCGCCACGGTATTGCCCGGCTGCGGCTGATGCACCGGACGGCGGCGGGCGGCTGGACCGATCTCGGCCCGCTGTTCCCCGATGGCTTTTCGCCGGGCAGCCGCGAATGGTCGGGATCGGCGGTGCTCGCCGATGATGGTGTCACCCTTGCCATGCATTTCACCGCCGCCGGGCGGCGGGGCGAGACGGTGACCAGCTTTGACCAGCGGCTGTTCGTCACCGAAACCCGGCTCGACGGGCTGCGGCCGGGGGACTGGAGCCTCCCGCGCGAGACCGTGGCGGCCGACGGGGTTCACTACCAGACCGACATGGCCGGGGGCGGCGCGATCGGCACGATCAAGGCGTTTCGCGACCCGGCCTTTTTCCACGATCCCGCAACCGGGCGCGACCATCTGCTGTTCGCCGCCTCGCTCGCCGGGTCGGCAGCGGCGTTCAACGGCGCGATCGGCTGGGCGGTGGCCGAGGGCGTGGGCTGGCGGCTGCTGCCGCCGCTGATCGCCGCCGAAGGGCTGAACAACGAGCTGGAACGCCCGCACATCGTCCACCGCGACGGGCTTTATTATCTGTTCTGGTCGACCCAGACCAAGGTGTTCGACCCTGCCGGTCCCGCCGGGCCGACCGGGCTTTACGGGATGGTGGCAGAGCGGATCGGCGGCCCCTATCGCCCGCTCAACCGATCGGGTCTGGTGTTTGCGAACCCGCCGGCCGCGCCGCATCAGGCCTATAGCTGGTGGGTGACCGCCGATCTGCAGGTGCTGAGTTTTGCCGACATGATCGGCCTGCCGCGCGCGCCGGCGAGCGTGGCCGAGGCGCGGGCCTGTTTCGGCGGCACGGTTGCGCCGACGCTGCACCTGATGCTGGCAGGCGACCGGGCATGGCTGGCATGACGGGCGCGCCGCTCACTGCCGGGATCGAGCTGGGCGGCACCAAAGCCATCGCCGTGCTGGCTGAGGGCAGCCGGATTCTCGACCGCGTCCGCGTTCCGACCGAAGCCCCGGAGACGACGCTGGGCGCGATGATCGCCGCGCTGGACGGATGGCAGGCGGCGGGCGCGGCGATATCGGGGCTGGGCATTGCCAGTTTCGGGCCGCTGTGCCTCGATCCGGCCTTGCCCGATTTCGGCCGGCTGACGACCACGCCCAAAGCCGGCTGGGCGGGGGTCGACCTGATCGCGCCGTTTCGCCGTTTCGGCCTGCCGATCGCGCTCGACACCGACGTCAATGGCGCGGCGCTGGCCGAGGGACGCTGGGGCGCGGCGAAGGGCCTGTCGGTCCATGGCTATCTGACCATCGGCACCGGCCTTGGCGGCGGCGCAGTGGTGAATGGCCGGCCGCTTCACGGCCTGATGCACCCGGAAATGGGCCATGTCCGCCCGGCAATTGTGCCGGATGCGGGCTTTGCCGGCATCTGCCCCTATCATGGTGCCTGTCTGGAAGGGCTGGTGTCCGGCCCGGCCATCGCCGCGCGCGCCGGGCGGCCGGCGGACGAAATCGGGGACGATGATCCGATCTGGCCGGTGGTCGCCACCGAACTGGCGACGCTGGTCGCCAACATGCTGCTGATCCTGTCGCCGCAGCGCATCCTGATCGGCGGCGGCGTCGGCGGGCGGGCGGTGCTGCTGCCGCATCTGCGCGCGGCGACGGCGCAGATGCTGGGCGGCTATCTGGCCCCGGTCACACCCGACAGGCTGAACCGGCTGATCACGGCCCCCGCGCTGGGGGCCGATGCGGGGCCGCTGGGCGCGGTCGCGCTGGGCGAAATCGCGGCGGCCGGGCCTGCTTCCCCCACCCCCTCAGCCTGATCCGCGCAGCACCAGTTCGGGGGCCATGGTGACCGACCGCGCGTCGCGCCCCTCGACCCGCGCGAACAGCAGCTCGACCAGCAGCTCCGCCCCGCGCGCGACATGCTGGCGCACCGTCGACAAGGGCGGACTGGTGTAGCGGGCGAGCGGAATATCGTCGAACCCGATCACCGCGACCTGATCGGGCACGGCGATGCCGCGCGCGCCGAGCACGCTCATCGCGCTCATCGCGATCATGTCGGATGCAGCGACGATGCCATCGGGCGGCGGTCCGCCGTCGAGATATTGGGCGATCTCGCCCGCCGATGCATCGCTGGTCAGATGGACGGGCACCACCCGCCCCTCGCCGCCGCCCTCGGCCAGCGCGGCGCAAAAGCCCTGATAGCGGGCAGCGAACTCGGGCACTGCCGGATTGCCGAAAAAGGCCAGCCGCCGCCGGCCCGCCGCAAGCAGATGCGCGGCCGCCATCCGGCCGCCGGCGACATTGTCGGTGCCGACGGTCAGCTGCGCATAGCCGGGCACCGCCGCCCCCCAGACCACCAGCGGGCGAAAACGCGCCGCGACCCGCTCGATCACGTCGATCTGGTCCGACTGGCCGATCAGGATCACGCCGTCGACGCGCCCCGAATCGACAATGGCATCCAGCCAGTCATCGGTTTCGGGGATCACGCGCGACAGCAGCAGGTCGCGCCCGCGCGCCGTCAGCGCATCGGCGAGCGGGCCGAGCAGGCTCATGAAAAACGGGTCGGACAGATGCTGGCCGGTTTCATGGCCCAGCGGCAGCACGACACCGATTGCGCCGGTGCGCCCCAGCCGCAGATTGCGCGCCGCCTGATTGATGCGAAAGCCATGCTCGCGCGCCAGCGCGCCGATCCGTTCGCGCGTTTCGGCGCGGATGGCCGGATTGCCCGCCAGCGCCCGCGACACGGTGGAAACGGAAACGCCGGCCAGTCTGGCCAGCTCGGCAAGCGAACCGATCGGAGCCTTCATGGCCGTTCCATGCCATGGCCGGCCGCCCCCCGCCAGCCCGGCGGTGCGCATGCCGGGCGCGCATTTGGCGCGCCGGGCCGGATCATCCGGCGGCGCGGAAACTGCGTCAAACGAACATCTTGGCCGATCCGGGACGCGCGGATCAGAGGCCGCGTCAGGGCGCGGTGCCGGGCGGGCGCGATTCGGCGAGGATCAGCGCGAACTGGTCATCGGCATCGGTCCATTCTTTGACCGGGCTCCATCCCCCGGCGCGCAGCAGCAGCCGTGCCTCGCGCGGGCCATATTTATGGCTGTTTTCGGTATGGATCGTCTCGCCGGCCGCCATCGCGAACGCCTCGCCCGCGACGGTGAAGCTCAGGTCGCGCACCGCCTCCAGATGCATTTCGATGCGCGCCTCGTCATCGTTCCAGCGCGCGCGATGGGCAAAGCCGTCGACCGGAATGTCGCCATCAAGCTCGCGGTTGATGCGGTGGAGCAGGTTGAGGTTGAACCGCGCGGTCACCCCGGCGGCATCGTCATAGGCGGCGATCAGCGTGCCGACATCCTTCACCCGGTCGATGCCGATCAGCAGCATCGCGCCCTCGCCCAGCGTTTCCGCCATCGCGCGCAGCAGATTGACCGCGGTGCGCGGCACCATGTTGCCGATCGTCGACCCGGGGAAAAAGCCGAGCTTGGGCAGCGCCGCAATCGCGGGCGGCGGTTCGATCGGCAGCATGAAATCGGCCTCGACCGGCAGGATCGACAGGCGTGGAAAGCCCGATGCCAGCGCCGCGGCCGATTCGCGCAGAAACTCCCCGGAAATGTCGATGGGCACATAGGCCGCCGGGCGCACCGCGCCCAGAATGTGCGGCGTCTTGACCGACGAGCCCGATCCGAACTCCACCACCGCGCGCCCCGGCCCGACCGCGCGGGCAATGTCGGGCGCGGCACTGGCGAGCAAGGCGGTCTCGACCCGGGTCGGATAATATTCGGGCAGCGCGGTGATCTTTTCGAACAGCAGCGAGCCCTGATGGTCGTAGAACCAGCGCGCCGGGATCGCGCGCGGCCGCATGCGGAACCCGGCCAGCACATCGGCGCGGAAGGCGGGATCGGCCGCCATCGCCCGCCCGGCCGGATGCACGCCGGTCAGCTGCATAGGTCGCGCGCGAGGCGCAGGCCGGTGAACTGCCAGCGCTGATGCGGATAGAAGAAGTTGCGATAGCTGGCGCGGAGATGCCCGCGCGGCGTGGCGCAGCTGCCGCCGCGCAGCACGAACTGCCCGCTCATGAACTTGCCATTATATTCGCCGACCGCACCGGGGGCGGTGCGGAAGCCGGGATAGGGGCGATAGGCGCTGCCCGTCCATTCCCAGACGCCGCCGAACGGGCCGTGATCGCCGGGCAGCGGCCGCACCGCGCCGGGGGTGTCGAGCAGATTGCCCGCCATGGGGTCCGCACCGGCAAAAGCGGCTTCCCATTCAAACTCGGTCGGCAGCCGCGCCCCGGCCCAGGCGGCAAAGGCATCGGCTTCGAACAGGCTGATATGCGTGACCGGGGCGGCAGGGTCGACCGGGTGCAGCCCATCCAGCCCAAAGCTCAGCCAGCCGCCCTCGCCGTCACGCTGCCAGCAAAGCGGGGCCTCGATCTGCGCGCGCTGGA
>DBAW01000140.1:2342-13838 GCA_002291855.1 Sphingomonas sp. UBA1000 | reverse complement strand
GGCTCGATTTCGGCCGCGGGGTGGCGGGCGCGCTGGGCCTTGATCCGGCGCTTGTCCGGCCGGCCAGCCCGGCGGCGCTGGGGTGGCGGGCACCGCGTCCGCGCTTTGCAGCACTCGGGTCGCGGCATGGACGGATGCTGCCCGGCCTCGGCGACGCGCTGGCACGCCATGCCGGGTTGCGGCGGGCGGCGGCCGCGCCGGCCCCCAAGGGGCATGAGCCGCGCGCCGGCACCGCCGGATAAGCTGGGGATAAGGACCGCCCCGCCCTTCCCCTTCGCGGCGCGACAACCCATAAGCAGACAATGCCCCATGCCCCGTTCGTTCCCCTGCGCGTCTTCTCCGCTTTCACGATGCTCGAAGGCGCGATCGACCCGAAGGATGTGGCGAAGGCCGCGCGCGGCCATGGCTTTCCGGCGGTCGCGGTCGTCGACCGCAACGGCCTGTATGGCGCGATGGCGTTTTGCGAGGCGGCGATGAAGGCCGGGGTGCAGCCGATCGTCGGCACGCTGCTCGGCGTCGCGCGCCCCCGCCACGGCGATCAGCCGCCGGCGCTCGACTGGCTGGCGCTCTATGCCCAGAACGAGACCGGCTATCTGAACCTGTGCGAGCTGGTGTCGATGGCCCATCTCGACCGGCCGATCGAAATGGACCCGCATGTGCCGTTCGAGGCGCTGGCCGGGCGCACCGAGGGGCTGATCGCGCTCACCGCCGGGGCCGAAGGCGCGCTGGCGCGGCTGTTCGCCGAGGAACAGGCGGCGGCGGCCATCGACTATGTCGACCAGCTCGAACGGCTGTTTCCCGAGCGGCTCTATATCGAGCTGTCGCGGCGGATGGACGAGACCGAGGCGCGCGCCGAACGCCATCTGATCGACCTCGCCTTTGCCCATGACCTGCCGCTGGTCGCGACCAATCCGTGCTGCTTTGCCGAGGCCGATTTCCACCCCGCGCACGACGCGATGCTGTGCATCGCCTCGTCAAGCTATGTCGACAGCGACGATCGCCGCAAAAGCTCGCCCGATGCGTGGATGAAGCCGGCGGCCGACATGGCGACGCTGTTTGCCGACCTGCCCGAGGCGCTGTCGAACACGCTGGTCATCGCCCAGCGCTGCGCGGTTGCCGCCCCCAAGCGCAAGCCGATCCTGCCCAGCCTTGCCGGCGACCGCGAGGGCGAGGCGGCAAAGCTGCGCACCGACGCCCATGCCGGGCTGGAGGCTCGCCTCGCCGCCGCCCGGATCACCGACGAATCCGCGCGCGCCGCCTATGTCGAACGGCTGGATTTCGAGCTGGATGTCATCATCCAGATGGGCTTTCCCGGCTATTTCCTGATCGTCGCCGATTTCATCAAATGGGCGAAGGCGCAGGGCATTCCGGTGGGGCCGGGGCGCGGCTCGGGGGCCGGATCGGTCGTCGCCTGGGCGCTCACCATCACCGATCTCGATCCGCTGAAACTGGGGCTGCTGTTCGAACGCTTCCTCAACCCCGAACGCGTGTCGATGCCCGATTTCGACATCGATTTCTGCGAAACCCGGCGCGAAGAGGTGATCCGCTACGTCCAGCAGAAATATGGCCGCGACCATGTCGCGCAGATCATTACCTTCGGGCGGCTGAAGGCGCGCGCAGTGCTCAAGGATACGGGCCGGGTGCTGCAGATGAGCTATGGTCAGGTCGACCGGCTGGCCAAGCTGGTGCCCAATCACCCGACCGATCCCTGGACGCTCGACCGCGCGCTCAACGGTGTCAGCGAGCTGGCGCAGGAATATAAGACCAATGCCGAGGTGAAGCGGCTGTTCGACCTTGCCGGCAGGCTGGAAGGGCTGCCGCGCCACAGCTCGACCCATGCGGCGGGCGTGGTGATCGGCGACCGGCCCCTCGCCCAGCTGGTCCCGCTCTACCGCGATCCGCGCTCCGACATGCCGGTCACCCAGTTCGACATGAAATATGTCGAGGGCGCGGGGCTGGTGAAGTTCGACTTTCTGGGGCTGAAGACGCTGTCGGTGCTCCAGCGCGCGGTCGAGATGCTGGCCGCGCGGGGCATCGCGGTCGATCTGGGCACGCTCGGCTGGGACGATCCGGCGGTCTATGACCTGCTTCAGCGCGGCGACACGGTGGGGGTGTTCCAGCTCGAATCCGAAGGGATGCGCCGCACGCTCGCGGCAGTGCGCCCGACCAATTTCGGCGACATCGTCGCGCTGGTATCGCTCTACCGGCCGGGGCCGATGGACAACATCCCGCTGTTCGGGGCGCGCAAGAACGGGCGCGAGCCGGTCACCTATCCGCACCCGCTGCTCGAACCGGTGCTGGCCGAAACCTATGGCATCTTCGTCTATCAGGAACAGGTGATGCAGGCCGCGCAGATCCTGGCCGGCTATTCGCTGGGCGGCGCGGACCTGCTGCGCCGCGCGATGGGCAAGAAGATCAAGGCCGAGATGGACGCGCAGCGCGCGATCTTCGTCGAGGGCTGCGAAAAGGTGAACGGCATCGCCGCCGACAAGGCGAACGAGCTGTTCGACTTGATCGACAAATTCGCCGGCTATGGCTTCAACAAGTCGCATGCCGCCGCCTATGCGCTGCTCGCCTATCAGACCGCCTGGCTGAAGGCGCATCATCCGCACGAATTCTTCGCCGCCTCGATGTGCTACGACATCGCCCAGACCGACAAGCTCTGCGTGTTCGTCGACGATATCCGCAGGCTGGGGCTGACGCTGCTGCCGCCCGACATCAACCGGTCGGACGCCGAGTTTGCGGTCGAGCCGGTGGCGGGCGACGGTGACGGCGACAGCGAGGGGCCGGGCCTTGCCGTCCGCTATGCGCTGGGCGCGCTGCGCAATGTCGGCGAGCGGGCGATGGCGCAGCTGGTCGAGGAACGCACGCGCGGCGGCCCGTTCGCCTCGCTCGACGATTTCGCCAACCGCGTCGACCCCAAGCTGCTCAACCGCCGCCAGATGGAAAGCCTCGCGGCGGCAGGCGCGTTCGACGGCATCGCCCCCGACCGGGCGGGGGTGTTCGCCGCCGCCGAGACGATCCTGGCAGAGGCCGCGCGTGCCGCCGATCAGCGCGCGACCGGCCAGGGCGGGCTGTTCGGCGAGGCCGACATGGCCGGGGCCGCTATCGCGCTCCCCGCTGGGCAGAGCTGGTCGCTGGCCGAGCGCATGGCGCAGGAAAAGGACGCGTTCGGCTTTTACTTTTCCGCCCATCCGGTCGACCGCTATCGCCACATCGCCGACGCGCATGGCGCGCGCAGCTATATGCAGCTGTCGACGGTCAATATCGGTGACGAGCGGGTCGGCGCGACCATGGCGGCGCTGATCGAGGATGTGCGCTGGCGCACCTCGGCCAAGGGGCGGCGCTATCTGCTCGCCACCTGTTCGGATGCCAGCGGCCAGTTCGTCGCCAGCTGTTTCGACGATGCGGCGGCCAAGGATCTGGAAGATGCCGCGCGCAATGGCGGCTGCGGCCTGTTGTCGGTCGAGCTGGACAAGCGGCCGGGCGAAGACAGCCCGCGCGTCGCGATCAAGCGACTGCAGCCGCTGGAAGGGCTGGGCGATGCCGCCCGGCTGATGCTGCGCCTTGAAGTCGCCTCACCCGAGGCGCTGGGCGACATCGCGGCGTTGCTGGGCAGCACCGGCAGCGGGCGCGGCGAGGTGCGGCTGTCGGCAGCCGGGCCGGCGGGCACCGCCGATGTGCGGCTGGGGCGCGGGTTCAGGCTCGATGCCGAACTGGCGGCGCGGATCGAGCAGCTGCCGGGGGTGGTGCGGGTTGCGCTGAGCGCGGTCGAAACCCCGCGCCTGGCGCTGGTGTCCTGAGCGCCGCTATTCTGATGAAACCCCGGCTGGCCTGAAACGCCGGTTCGGTCAGCCGCGACAGCGCCCGTTGCGGCCCTTTTTGCGGCACGCCTCTTCCAGCGGCACAGGCAGCGGCGTGAAATAGGGCGGCGCATAGGTGAATTGCTGTTCGGCCAGCCGCTGGGTCAGGCTGTTGCGCAGCGTTGTCAGCCGCTGTTCGGCGACCAGATGCAGCTGCCCGCGCCGGGCGAACAGCGCCTCGCGCCCGATCCGCGCCGCCGTCGTGCAGAAGTTGAACTGCGGCAGGCCGACGGCCGAAAAGCTCGAATAGGTGCGCGTGCCATAGGCGTCGAGCTGGCTGGCCCCGGCCTTTTTGTGGCGGCGGGTGAAATAGCCCGACAGCGTCTGATAGGCGGCGGCCAGCTCCGCCTTATGATTGTCGAGCATATGGTTATACTGGTTGCGGGTCAGCAAGGTCGGATCGAACTGGCATTGCAGCGCCGCGACATTGAGCGCGGAGCGCAGGTTCCACACCACCATCGCGCGCAGCTCGGCCGGGGTGGCGCCGGGCAGCGGCGATGCGCTCACCCCCGGTTCGTCGCCGCGCACCGGCGGTCCGCTGAAATCGGGCTGCTTCCAGAAGAAATTGGCCTTGAGCGGCGCAAGCGGCGCCGCCGCCAGCAGGATCAGGGCAAGAAAACGAGGTTTACGCATCAAAGGCTCCGCACAGCGCGGCATGCCTAACGGTTTTTGACAGGCGGCAAAAGCGGTTTGCGCCAATCCGTGGCGCGGCGGGGGGCGGCGGCTGTGGGGACGCGCAAAAGGTCGGGCCATGTAAAAAGGGCCGCCCGGTCGCCCGGACGGCCCCTTCAGCCATTGGCTGCGAAGCTTACTTCGCGGCTTCGGTGCCGTTTTCGGCAGCGACCGGAGCAGCCGCATTGGCGTCGGTGGCGTTCATGTCGTTCGCCATCGCGCCGTCATTGGCCATCGCGCCGTCCATGTCGGTCATGTTGTCGGTGGTGACATTCATGTCCATGGCGTTCATTTCGGCGACGTTGGCGTCGGCGACATTGGCTTCTTCCTTGCTGCCGCAGGCGGCAACCAGCAGAGCGGCGCCGGCGATCATCGAGCCGGTCATCATCTTCGCGAGAAGGTCACGCATTCGAAACTCCCTTGTTTTTCGGATTTGGCCGGCTCGCAGGCCCTGCTTTAGCCAAATCGTCGCCGTGTTTAGACAGAAAATCTTCACCCCTCAAGAGTGGTTCTTGCCGCCGCAACCCAATCCGTCAACGAACCCGGCAAGGTTTGCGGCCAGCGCCGCATCGACCTCGGCCAGTGTTCGCGGCTGGCCGATGCTCCTGAGGCTCGCGACCGGATAATCGGGCAGGCCGCACGGCACGATGCCGCCGAAATGGCTGAGATCCGGGTCGATGTTGAGCGAAAAGCCGTGAAACGTCACCCAGCGGCGCACGCGCACGCCGATGGCGCCGATCTTCACCTCCTGCCCCTCGAAATCGGTCCAGATGCCGACCCGGCCGTCAATCGCCCGCGCCGCCACGCCCAGATCGGCCAGCGCGGCGATCAGCCAGCCTTCCAGCCGGTGGACGAAACAGCGCACGTCGCGGCCGCGCCGGCTGAGGTCGAGCTGGACATAGCCGACCCGCTGCCCCGGCCCGTGATAGGTGTAGCGCCCGCCCCGCCCGGTCGGGAATACCGGGAAACGCGGCGCGATCAGCTCGGCGGGATCGGCGCTGGTGCCCCCGGTGTAAAGCGGCGGATGTTCGAGCAGCCAGATGCGCTCGCGCGCCTGCCCGGCGGCAATCGCCTCGGCCCGCGCCTCCATATCGGCGAGCGCCGCCTGATAATCGGTCAGCCCCGGCGACTGCGTCCATTCGATCTCGGTCGTCATGCCCCCCACATCGCGGCTGGCGGGCCTCGCTTCAAGCGCCGGATCGGTTATATGCGGGGCAAGATGCAGGAGACGGGAATGAAGCTCGACCTCAGCCGGGCATGGAGCGATGCCATGGCGATTCTTGGCAGCCAGCGCGATCTGCTGATCGCGATTGCCGGCGTGTTCCTACTGATGCCGACATTGGTGATGAACATCCTGCGGCCGATGGACATGGCGCAGGATCTGCCGCCACTCGAAGCGCTGGAGCTGTGGATCGACACCAACTGGCATTATCTGGTGCTGAGCGCGGTGATCGCGGCGCTTGGCCGGCTGGCGATGCTGATCCTGCTGCTCGCCCCCGAACGGCCGACCGTGGCCGAGGCGCTGGCCGCCGGGCTGAAGCTGTTGCCGATCTTCGTGGTCACCAACATCCTGGTCGGGCTGATGCTGTTTGCCGGCGCCGTGCTGCTGATCCTGCCGGGCCTGTATCTGGCCGGGCGCACCCTGCTGGCCGAAGTCACGCTGGTTGCCGAGCGGTTGTCGAACCCGGTCGCGGCGATCACCCGCAGCATCCGCGTCACGCGCGGCAATGGCTGGCGCATCTTCGCGATGGCGGCGATCATCTATGTCGCGGGCTTTGTCGTGACCGGCCTTGCCAATGCGAGCGTCGTGGTGATCCAGATCGTAGGCGGCACGGCCGAGGTGACCGGTTTTCTGGGCGCGCTGGTGTCGGCGCTGTTCGGCGCGGGGGTGACGCTGGTGCTGCTGCTCGTCACCATCGCCATCTATCGCCAGCTCTCCGCGCAGGACTAGATCGGTTTCCGATCAGCCCGTACCGCTGATCAGCGGCACGTGCGGCGCGGCGCTGGCGGGCAGATGGCCGGTCAGGCGCGGGTCGGTAAAGGTTTCGATCTCGCGCCGGAACGGCACGAACCCCTGGGCGCGGTAAAAGCCGAGCGCTGAAGGGTGATCGAGCGTGCAGCTGTGCAGCCACAGCCGCTCCACCCCCGCCCGCCAGCCGAGCATCAGCGCATGGGCCATCAGCCAGCGGCCATGCCCCTGCCCGGTCAGTTCAGGGACCAGCCCGAAAAAGGCGATCTCGCACGCCCCCGGGCGGCGGAAATCCAGCTCCACCATGCCGACCTCGATCCCGGCACGGTCGAGCACGGCATGCACCTCCACCCCCGGATCGGCGAGGATCGCGGCCAGTTCGGCATCGGGCATGACGAGGCGCGAAAACCACAGCCAGGGTTCACCCACCCGGCGGAACAGCTGGCGATAGGCATCAAGGCCGGGCTGGGGCCAGCGCCTGAGCGCCAGCGGGCTTGCCGGGATCGGCCGGGGGCGCGGCCGGGCGCGCATTTCAAGCGAAGTGACAATCGCCGCCACCTCGCCGGGGGCGACCGGCACGATCATTCAGCGCCGCCCGGCATCGGCCTGGCACTCCATCTCCACCCGCGCGCCGAGCGCCAGCGCCTCGACGCCCATCGCGCTGCGCGCCGGCAGCCGCCCGGCCGGGAAATAGGGCACATAGACGCGGTTGAACGCCGCCCAGTCGGCCATGTCGTCGAGCATGACGAGGCAGTGGACGACATGTTCAAAGCCAAGCCCCGCGCCGCGCAGGGCAGCGCCGATATTCTCCAGCATCTGCCGGCTCTGCGCCTCGATGCCTTCAGGCAGGCTGCCATCGGCGCGGGTGCCGAGCTGGCCGGACAGGAACAGGATGTCGCCCGCGCGCACCGACTGCGAAAACGGCCGGGGCGCGCCGTCCGGGCCATAGGCCGGCACATGGCTGACCGGCGGCGGCACCGCCTGCGCCGCACCCGCGATGAGCGTCGCCGCCATTGCCGCTCCCAGCGCCCGGATCATGCCGATCATATTCATCTCCCCCGTTTACCCACCGGCCACCGCGTCGTGCAGCCGGCCATCATGCAGGCGCAGCACCCGGTCCATCCGCGCCGCCAGCCGTTCATTATGGGTCGCGACCAGCGCGGCGGCATTCTGTTCGCGCACCGCGGCCAGAAAGGCGTCGAACACCATGTCGGCCGTCGCCTCGTCCAGATTGCCGGTCGGCTCGTCGGCCAGCACCAGCGCCGGGCGGTTGGCGAGCGCGCGGGCGACGGCGACGCGCTGCTGCTCGCCGCCCGACAGCTTGGCCGGGCGGTGGCCGAGCCGGTGCTGGAGCCCGAGCGCACCGAGCAGCGCGCCCGCACGCTGTTCGGCCTCGGCCTGGGGGGTGTCGCGGATCAGCTGCGGCAGCACGACATTTTCGAGCGCGCTGAAATCGGGCAGCAGATGGTGGAACTGATAGACAAAGCCGATGCGGTCGCGGCGCAGCCGGGTGCGCGCATCATTGTCGAGCCGCGCCGCCTCCTCGCCCAGAATGCGGATCGAGCCGCCAAACCCGCCTTCGAGCAGGCCGACCGCCTGCAACAGCGTCGACTTGCCCGATCCCGACGGGCCGAGCAGCGCGACGATCTCGCCAGCCGCAACATCAAGGTCGACGCCGCGCAGCACATGCACGGTCTCGGTCCCCTGGGTGAAGCTGCGCGTCAGGTCGCGCACCACCAGCACGTCATTCATAACGCAGCACCTGCACCGGATCGGTGCTCGCCGCGCGGAAGGCGGGGTAGAGCGTCGCCAGAAAGCTCAGCACCAGCGCCATCACCACGATCGCGGCAACCTCGACCGGATCGGTGCGCGCGGGCAGCTCGGTCAGGAAGCGGATCGACGGATCCCACAGATTCTGGCCGGTCACGAACTGCACCGCCTCCACCACCCGCTGGCGGTAGAACAGGAACAGCGCGCCCAGCGCCAGCCCGGCCGCGATGCCCAGCGCGCCGATCGCCGTGCCGATGGTCACAAACACCTTGATCAGCCCGATCCGCGTCGCCCCCATGGTGCGCAGGATCGCGATGTCGCGCGTCTTGGCGCGCACCAGCATGATCAGCGCCGACAGGATGTTGAACACCGCGACCAGCACGATGATCGACAGCACGACGAACATCGCCACCCGCTCGACCTGCAACGCCTCGAACAGCGAGGCATTCATCTGCCGCCAGTCGGTCATCACCCCCTGATTGCCGATGCGCGGCAGCAACGGGGCCAGAATCTCGCCCACCCGGTCGGGATCGGCGGTCTTGACCTCGATCATCCCCACCGAATCGCCCAGCATCAGCAGCGTCTGCGCATCTTCCATCGGCAGGATCACGAACGCCTTGTCATAATCATAGACCCCGACCTCGAAGATCGCCGCCACCCGGTAGCTGACGATGCGCGGCACCGTGCCGAACGGGGTCGCCTGCCCCTGCGGGCTGATCAGGCTGATCGACCCGCCGACGCGCGCGCCCAGCGCCTCGGCCAGCCGCGCGCCGATGGCGACATTGTCGCTGCCCGGCACCAGATCGGCCAGCCGCCCGGCCACCACGCCCGAACGCACCACCGGATTGGCGCGGATATCGGCCACCCGCATCCCGCGCGCCAGCACGCCTTCGACCCGCCCGTCATAGCTGGCCATCAGCGGCTGTTCGATCAGCGGCGTGGCCGAAACGACGCCCGGCACCGCGCGCGCATCGGCAAGCAGCGTCCGCCAGTCGCGCAGCTGGCCGCCATAGCCCTGGATCACCGCATGGCCATTAAGGCCGACGACGCGGTCGAACAGTTCGGCGCGAAAGCCGTTCATCACGCTCATCACGATCATCAGCGCGGCGACGCCGAGCATGACCGCCACCAGGCTGATCGAGGCGACAAGGACGATAAAGCCCTCGCCCCTGCCCGGCAGCAGATAGCGTTTGGCGATCATCCGTTCATAGGCGGAAAGGATCATTCCGGGTTCCGGTTGCTGGCCATCAGGCCGGTCTAGAGGGTTTGGCGCGTCAGGGGAATCGCCATGGGTGGGTTTTGCGGGTGCGACCGGCGGCCGGCCTCATCCCCGCCTGTTGCATCGAGGTCACAGCATGGGGGAAATAGGCTGAACCCCCGATAAACGGGCATGACAGCGGCGCGGAGTCGTCATAGCCTTGCATTACTGAACACAGGCAATGGCCATGGTTCGGGGAAAGTCTCGCTCCGCCAGCCTCTTGAAGGGGAGCAGGCGGGCGTCGAGCGGGACGACAAAAGGGGGCTGACGAGCGATCGTCACGCGGGTGCCCGGATCGGAAACGATCCGGGCATTCTCCTTTTCGGGGCCGGTCGCCCTGCTACAAACCGACATTGCAAACTGGCCCGGTTCCGCACGCAGGCGAGACCACGCCGCCAGACCGGCGTGTGGCAGATGGTCGCCGCCGAAACCGGATCGCTGCCCGACACGCGCCGGACCTCGCAGCAGGGCCGCATCGGCACGGGCGTCGCCCTGCCGGGTCGCGGCGCGATCTGCCCGATCAGGCCTGGGGCTTGTCCTCGACGGCCGACCGGGTTTCAGCGGCGCGGGGGTCGACCGGGCGCGCCTGCTCGATCGCCTCGACACGGCCGGGGGCCGGCGCGGACTGATCGTCCTCGGCCATGCCTTTCTTGAAGCTTTTGATGCCCTTGGCGACATCGCCCATCATGTCGGAAAACCGGCCCTTGCCGAACAGCAGCAGCACGATGATGCCGACGACAAGCCAGTGCCAGAGGCTGAAACCACCCATGAAAACTCTCCTCAGGGGCCGGTCGCCCCGGTCGCGCCACCGCGCGTGTTGCGGCTTATCTAGTCGCTCTCGGCGTCGCTTTCCAGTTCGTCATCGCCCGCCATCGCCCCGGCAAGCGCAAGATCGACCGGATCGAGCAGCCCGGCGGCGCGCAGATCGTCGATCCCCGGCAGGTCGCGGCGGCTTTTGAGCCCGAAATGGGCGAGAAATCCCGGCG
The DNA here is from genome assembly GCA_002291855.1 of Sphingomonas sp. UBA1000. Lineage (GTDB taxonomy): Bacteria > Pseudomonadota > Alphaproteobacteria > Sphingomonadales > Sphingomonadaceae > Sphingomonas_B. Next base: position 3,320 of record DBAW01000140.1, on the reverse strand, counting down.
TCGTTGCATAGAGCAGCGGGCGGCCCGGCCCTTCGCGCCGCCCGGCCGGGCGCACCCAGCCCGCCTCCATCAGCACGTCGAGCGTGCCCTTGGAAATCTGCACGCCGCGCACCGCCTCGATCTCGGCGCGGCTGACCGGTTCCTGATAGGCGATGATCGCCAGCGTTTCGACTGCTGCCCGGCTCAGCCGGCGCGGCTCCTCGCGGTCACGACGCAGCAAATGGGCAAGATCGGGCGCGGTCTCGAAATGCCAGCGGCCGCCGCGCTCGACCGGACCGATGCCGCGCCCGGCATAATCGGCGGCCAGCCGGGCCAGCGCCGCGCGCACATCGATGCCCGGCCCGACATGGGCGGCGATCTCGTCCACCGGCAGCGGCGCGGTGGCGGCGAACAGCACCGCTTCCACCGCGCGCACGCCGAAATCGGCCTGCGACGCAGCGTTCGGGGTAAAACCGGTCACGACGCCCCCCGCAGATAAAGCGGCGCGAACGGCGCGTCCTGGCGCAGCTCGGCCCGCCCCTGCCGCGCCAGTTCGAGCGCGGCGACAAAGCTGGAGGCGAGCGACGACCGCGCCAGCTGCGCATCCGCGACCTCGGGCAGAAACGCCTCGATCCGCGCCCAGTCGGGCCTGGCCCCGATCAGCCGGCCCAGACGCTCCAGCGCGGCATCGAGCGTCATCACCGGGCGGCGGGCAATCTGGTGGACGACCGGCCGGGTGCGCGCCAGCACCCGGCCATAAGCCTCGATCAGATCGTAAAGATCGGCCTGCCACAGGCTCTGGCGCACCGTCGCCAGCCCTTCGGGCGCGCCGCGCGCGAACACGTCGCGGCCCAGCCGGTCGCGCGCCATCAGCCGCGCCCCCGCCTCGCGCATCGCCGCCAGCCGTTGCAGCCGCAGTTGCAGGCGCAGCGCCAGCTCCTCGGGGCTGGGCTCGATCTCGGGATCGCGCGGCAGCAGCAATGCGGATTTGAGATAGGC
>DBAW01000140.1:604-1933 GCA_002291855.1 Sphingomonas sp. UBA1000 | reverse complement strand
CGCGCGCCGGCCAGATAGGCGAGATATTGCTCAACGAGCGCCAGGATCGAGATTTCGCGCAGATCGACCTTCTGCCCGCGCGCCAGCGCGAGCAGCAGGTCGAGCGGGCCTTCCCAGCCGTCAATCTCGATCACCAACGATGCAGACGAATCGGTCACGCGCGCGAGACTATCACGCCCGCCCAACCTCTCCGCCACAGCCAAGCTCAGCCGGCGGCGCTGGCCGTCAGCACCGGGGCAAGCAGCCGGTCGCGCGTGGCGATCAGATCGGCCATGGCGGCGGGATCGGGCGCAGCCCCGGCCTTCACACCCGACATCGCGCGGTCCAGCCGGGTGCGTGCGGCAGCGGTGATCGGCGGCACGGCGGCGGCGATGGCGGTCATTTCGTCCATCCGCGCCCAGCAATCGAGCACGATGTCGCACCCGGCCTTGAGTGCTGCGACCGCCTTGTCCGCCGGGGTGCCCGACAGCGCCTTCATGTCGATATCGTCGGTGAGGAGCAGCCCGTCAAACCCGATGCGGCGGCGGATGATGCCGTCGATCACCGCCGGCGACAATGTGCCCGGGCGCTCGGCATCCCAGGCGGTGTAGACGATGTGCGCGCTCATCCCGATCGGCGCGTCGGCCAGGCGGATGAACGGGGCCAGATCCTCGGCCAGTTCATCCTCGCCTGCCGTCACCACCGGCAGCGCCTTATGGCTGTCGACCAGCACCCGGCCATGGCCGGGCATATGCTTGACCACGCCGACCACCCCGGCCTCGGCAAGGCCCGCCAGCACCGCCCGGCCGAGTGCGGCGACCCGCATTGGTTCAAAGCCATAGGCACGGTCGCCGATCACGTCATCGGCCCCGGCGCGGCGCACATCGAGCAGCGGCAGACAGTCGACACTGATCCCGCATTCGGCGAGCATCAGGCCGAGCGCATGGGCATTGGCGCGCGCCGCCGCGATCGCCGAGGCCGGGGCGATGTCGTAAAGCTGGCCGAACAGCGCGCCTGGCGGAAAGGCCGGCCATTCGGGCGGCTGCATCCGCGCCACCCGCCCGCCTTCCTGATCGATCAGCACCGGCAGATCGTCGCGCCCGTGCAGCGCGCGCAGATCGTCGGTCAGCGCGCGCAGCTGGGCACGGTCGACGCAGTTGCGCCGGAACAGAATATAGCCGGCCGGATCGGCAGCGCGGAAAAAATCGCGCTCGTCGGGGGTGAGCGCGGGGCCGGACAGGCCGAAGATGACGGGGATCATCGCCGCGCGCTCAGTTGACGACCAGACAGGCTTCGCCCGCAACCTTCAGCCGCGCACAGGCGTCGCGCGCGGCCTCGGCCGACACGGCG
>DBAW01000140.1:0-230 GCA_002291855.1 Sphingomonas sp. UBA1000 | reverse complement strand
CCGCCCGCCGACCTTGGCCGGGACGACGAACCGGTTCAGCCCGTCCAGATAGGCAAAGCGCCGCGACAGCCCGGTCCAGGCCGACAGCGCGACCGCCTGGCTGTCGAACGCGCCGAGCTGGATCACGCTGCCCGCCGGGCCGGCGGCCATGGGCGCAGGCGCGGGCGGGGCCTTGGCGACCAACCGGCCCCCTTCGCTGACAGGCGCGCTGGAGATCGGAAGAGCGTCGT
>DBAW01000280.1 GCA_002291855.1 Sphingomonas sp. UBA1000 | reverse complement strand
GCTCTTCCGATCTCGCGCGGCCATCGAGGCTGCGGCCGATGACGGGCTGGACCCGCGCGACTATGCCCCCGAAGCGCTGGACGCGGCGCTGCGCGCAGGCGATGCGGTGCTGATCGCGCGCGCGGCAACCGCCAGCTATCGCCGGCTGGCGCGCGACCTGATCGAAGGGCATGTGACCGCCGCCGCGCGGCGCGACTGGCACGTCGCCGGGCCGGCCGCCGATGGCGCGGCGATCGACCGGATGATGGCGACGGCGCTGGCGGGCGGGCGGATCGGGCCGGAACTGGCGGCGCTCGCCCCGCGCCATCCCCAATATCGCGCGCTGCGCGCCGCGCTGGCGGCGACACCGCCGGGCGATGCCGCGCGGATCGAGGCGCTGCGCGTCAACATGGAACGCTGGCGCTGGCTGCCGCGCGAACTGGGCGCGCGGCATCTGCTGGTCAATGTGCCGGGCTACACGCTCGATCTGGTCGAAGGCGGCCGGGTGACGGCGCGCCACCGGGTCATTGTCGGCCGCGCGCAGACGCCGACGCCGCAATTCGGCGCAGAAGTTGCCGGCGTGATCCTCAATCCCTGGTGGGACGTGCCGGCGAGCATCGTCGCCGAAAGCGTCGGCGCGCTCATCCGCCGCAATCCGGCCACCGCCCGCGCGCGCGGCTATGTCTGGCAGGCCGACGCCGCCGGGCATCTGCGCGTCCGCCAGATGCCGGGGCCGGGCAATTCGCTGGGGCTGATGAAGCTGGTGATGCCCAACCCGTTCAGCATCTTCGTCCATGACACGCCGGCCAAGGCATTGTTCGCCCGCCCGGTGCGCGCGTTCAGCCATGGCTGCATCCGCACCGAAAACCCGCTCGACCTCGCCGCCCTGCTGACCGGCGGCAGCCGGGCGCAGATCGACGCGCAGGTCGCGGGCGGCGACACGCTGCGCCTGCCGGTCACGCCGCTGCCGGTCTATATCGTCTATCTGACGGCGATTGCCGACGACAACGGCCGGATCAGCCAGCTGCCCGACATCTACCGCCGCGACGAAGCGGTCGCCGCCCAGCTGGCCGACCGGGGGGCACCTGCCGACTGAGCCGGTTCAGCGCTCGACCACCGCGTCATGCATCGGCGCGAGCCGGGCGAGCAGCCGGTTCTGCGCGGCAAAGCCGACGCCCTCGGCGGTCATTGCGCGCTGGAGCAGTTCGACCAGCCGGTTCATGTCGGCGCGGCGGATGCCCAGATCCTTGTGCGCGCTCGCCATGTCGCGACCGGAATAGGTGCAGCCGGCGTTGACGATCGCGCAGATCTGCTCGGTCAGCGTGCGGCGCAGCCGGACCATGTCCTGATTGACGAAGATCTCGGCAATCGCCGGATCGGCGCGGGCGTCGGCGACCATGCGGGTGACGATGCGCTCAATACCCGCGCGACCGTGAAACGCCCGCGCCATCGCGTCGCCCGCAAAGGGCCGCGCGCCCAGATTGGCGGGGCCGGGCACATAAGGGGCGACCGCCTCCTCGCCCGGCATCGCATAAGGCGGGGGCGAGAGCGTTGGGGACGAAACGGCCCCGGCGGCCTGAGCCAGCGTCAGCAGCAGCGCGATCATCTCCCCTCCCCCTCAAAAACCGGCCTGAAGCTGGACGAGCACGCCGCGCTGGCGCGGGCGGGTGGCGATTTCGCCCAGATCGACATAGGCGATGGTCGCGGTGACATGGCGGTTGACCGCCCAGGCCGCGAACAGATCCACCCAGTCATCCTCGCGCGCAATGCCCAGCCGGTCGGGCTTCATCCGGTATTCGCCGCCAATCGCCAGCCGCCGCGACAGCTGCCACGCCGCCGATCCCTCGAACGCCAGCATCCGCCCGCCCCCCTTGTCGCCGCCAAAGCCGAGCAGGCCGAGCTGGTTGGCGCGGGTCAGCCGCAGCGTGCCATTGACCAGCAGGCTGTGCGCGAGCAGCAGCCGGCTGGCCGAGACATAGACATCGACATCGCGGTCGGCCCGCGCACCGAGCGCGCGGACCACGGCATCGTTGCGCCCGTCCTTGAGCTGCGCGCCGAGCGCGACCGCCGGCATCCGGCCATAGACGAGATCGCCCGCCAGCCTGACCTTCGCGCCCAGCACATTCTGGACGAAGCGGTAATCGCGCCCCAGCCCGAGCGCCGCGCCGATGCGGTTGGTGTCGAAGCTCTGCCGGGCAAAGGACAGCTCGACCCGGTCGCGGAACCCGACCGCCACCCCGATGCCGCGATAGTCATAATCGCGCAGCACCACCCGGGTCAGCTGCGCCTGCGCGCCGATGCCGTCATCGGTGCCATTGCCGGCAATCACCGCCCAGGGCGCAAGCCCGCCCCCGGCCGCGCCATCGAGCGTCGAGATGCCGTTGGTCAGCAGCAGCTTGCCCCCGGTCGTCAGCGGGCGGGCGGGGGCGGCGGTCGCACCAGCACCCAGCAGGGCGGCGGCAAGGATCGGCAGAAAACCGGGCGGGATCAGTCGGCGGGCGGGCATCATCCGCGTAATATAGATTAAAAGATTGGAGACTTATTGACGGCTAGAAACTGCGTCATGTTTCGCCCCGCCCGCCAGACCTGCCGCCCGGCCCGGAGTGCGCCGACCGCCCTGACGACGTGGCGCGTCGCGGCTGTAGCAGCCATGCTGGCGGGGGCGCCGGCACATGCGGCCGATCTCGACCTGCGGCTGGTCGACAGCGCCGGCCAGCCGGTCGCCGATGCGGTGATGACCTACCACCCCGCCGCCGGCGCACCGCCCGGGCCTATCCGTTTTCCCTGGCCGGCGGAAATGGTGCAGGAAAATGTGACGTTCGTGCCCCATGTGCTGATCGTGCCGGTGGGGGCGACGGTGCGCTTTCCCAACCGGGACAAGGTGCGCCACCATGTCTATTCCTTCTCACGCGCGGCGCGGTTTGAGATCAAGCTGTTCGGGCGTGATGAGACGCGCAGCTATACCTTCACCACGCCGGGCGCGGTCGCGCTTGGCTGCAACATCCATGACCGGATGGCCGGGTTCATCCGCGTGGTCGACACGCCCTTTGCCGCCAGAAGCGATGCGGGCGGCAGGGTCAGGCTGGCCGGGCTGCCCGACGGGCGCGGGCGGATCACCATCTGGCACCCCCGGCTGAAGGGCAAGGATCAGGAAATGCTGCTGCCCTTCGGCCCCGGCGCGCCCGCCCGCCCGGCCGGGCAGCGCATCGTGCTGCCGCTGGGGCCCGTGCGATGATCCGCGCCGGCGGCCGGATCTGGCGGCGCGTGGCCGGGCGGCTGGGCGCGACGCTCACCGTGCGGATGACGGTGTTTTTCGGGCTGATGTTCGCGCTCACGAGCGCGCTGACGCTGATCGGCACCCAGGCCGCCATCGCCCGCTATGCCGAACGCATGATCCGCGACCAGATGCGCACCGGCAGCGCGATTTTCGACCGCATCGCGGCAATGCATTTCGACCAGCTTGCCCAGGCCGGCCGCGTGCTGGCCGGGGATTTCGGCTTTCGCGAGGCGGCGGCGACCGACGATGCGCCCACGATCCTGTCGGCGCTCGACAGCCTCGCGGCGCGGCTGGAGGCAGATCATGCGATGTTCGTCTCGGCAGATGGCGATGTCGTCGCCCGCCCGCCGGGCTTTACCGATCAGGATCGCGACCGCCTGCTCGCCGCGCTCGAGGCCGGGCGCGAACAGGGCATCGCGCGGTGGAGCGGGGAAGATCACATGGCCGCCGCCGCGCCGGTGCGCGCGCCGATGACCGTCGGCTGGGTGGTGTTTGCGCGCGACATGGCCCCGGCCGATCTGCGCGCGCTCGCCCGGCTGACGCTGATCGACCTGCGCCCGCATCTCGCCGTCCCGGCCGAACTGCCCCTCGCGCTGCGCGACGGGCGCGCGCCGGGCCGCACGGTCGAGCTGGCGGTCGCGGGCGAGCGCCGGCTGGTGCAGGCCCGCCCGGTCGAAAGCCTTGAGGCGGATGCGCCGCGGCTGCTCGTCCTCGAATACAGCCTGACGGCGGCGATGGCCGCCTATGCGCCCATTTTGTGGGTGCTGCTTGGCTTCGGGCTGCTCGGCGTCGGCATGGCGATCATCGGCACCTGGCTGACGGCCAGGCGGCTGAGCCGGCCGATCCTGGCGCTCGATGCGGCGGCGCGCCGGGTCAGCCGCGGCCACCATGCCGAGGTGGCGGTCGAAACCGGCGACGAGATCGGGCGGCTGGCGCGCAGCTTCAACACGATGGTGACGGCGATCAGCGAACGCGAACGCCAGATCGCGCACATGGCGTTTCACGATGCGCTGACCGGGCTGGCCAACCGCACGCTGCTGCGGGAGCAGATGAGCCTCGCGCTCGCCCGCGACGACCGGTTCGCGCTGTTCTGCCTCGATCTCGACAATTTCAAATCGGTCAACGACACGCTCGGCCATCC
>DBAW01000042.1 GCA_002291855.1 Sphingomonas sp. UBA1000 | reverse complement strand
ATCGCCGCCGCCCATGCCGCCGGGCGGCTGCCGGTGCTGGTCGGCGGGACCGGGCTTTACCTGCGCACGCTGCTCGACGGCATCGCGCCGGTGCCCGCGATCGATCCCGCCGTGCGCGCGGCGGTGCGGGCGCTGCCGGTTGCCGACGCCCATGCCGCGCTTGCCAGCGAGGATCCGGCGGCAGCGGCGCGGCTCAACCCGGCCGACACCACGCGCATCGCCCGCGCGCTCGAGGTGGTGCGCGCGACCGGGCGGCCGCTTGCCGCCTGGCAGGCCGAACGTGTGGGCGGCATTGGCGACCGGCTGGCGCTGACCGCGGCGGTGCTGATGCCGCCGCGCGACTGGCTCTACCAGCGCTGCGACACCCGCTTTGCCGCGATGCTGGACGAGGGCGCGCTGGACGAGGTCGCCCGGCTGGTCGCGCGCGGGCTTGATCCCGCGCTGCCGGTGATGCGCGCCATCGGCGTGCCCGAAATCGCCGCTCTGCTCGCCGGCACGATGACGCGCGACGAGGCGGTGGCAGCGGGCAGCCTCGCCACCCGCCGCTATGCCAAGCGCCAATATACCTGGTTCCGCCACCAGCCGCCGCCGGGCTGGCTGCGGATCGACCAGCCGCTCGATTCTGCCGCGCTCAAGGAACAAGCAATAAAGTTATACGAAGTGGCGTTGACGCGACCGAATATTGCGGGTAGCTGACCGCTCCCCGCATCGTTCGAGCAGCAAAGGATCGACATCATGACCCGCGAGCGTTCAGGCGCAGACATCCTTGTGGAGGCGCTGACCGATCTCGGGGTGGAGGTCGTGTTCGGCTATCCGGGCGGCGCGGTGCTGCCGATCTATGACGCACTGTTCCGGCAGAAGCGCATCCGCCACATCCTTGTCCGCCACGAACAGGCCGCCACCCATGCCGCCGAGGGCTATGCCCGCGCGACCGGCAAGCCCGGCGTCGTGCTCGTCACCTCCGGCCCGGGGGCGACCAATGCGGTGACCGGCATCACCGATGCGCTGATGGATTCGATCCCGATGGTCGTCATCACCGGTCAGGTGCCGACCAGCCTCATTGGCACCGATGCCTTTCAGGAGGCCGATACCGTCGGCATCACCCGCCACTGCACCAAGCATAATTATCTGGTCAGCCACCCGTCGCGGCTGGGCGCGATCGTGCATGAGGCGTTCCATATCGCCACCTCGGGCCGCCCCGGCCCGGTGGTGATCGACATTCCCAAGGACGTGCAGGTCGCCACCGCCACCTATGCCCGCCCCGGCCCGATCCAGCACAAGACCTATCGCCCGCAGGTCAAGGCCGAGCCGGCGAAGATCGAAGCGGCAATCGACATGCTGGCGGCGGCGGAGCGGCCGATCCTCTACACCGGCGGCGGCATCATCAATGCCGGGCCGGGGGCGAGCCAGCTGCTGCGCGAACTGGCGCGGATCACCGGCGCGCCCGTCACCTCGACGCTGATGGGGCTGGGCGCCTATCCTGCCAGCGACCCGCAGTTTCTGGGCATGCTCGGCATGCACGGCACCTATGAAGCCAATATGGCGATGAACCGGGCCGATGTGATGGTCTGCCTCGGCGCGCGGTTCGACGACCGGGTGACCGGGCGGCTGGATGCGTTCAGCCCGCAATCGCGCAAGATCCATGTCGATATCGACCGGTCGTCGATCAACAAGACGGTCAGGGTCGATCTGGGCATCGTCGCCGATGTCGGCCGCGCGCTCGAGGACATGGTCAGGGTGTGGAAGGCGCGGCAGCACCCCCGCCCCGACCTGTCCGGCTGGTGGGCGGAGATCGATGGCTGGCGCGCGCGCCAGTGCCTTGGCTTTCGCGAGGACGGGCCGGAAATCATGCCGCAGCGCGCGATCCGCGCGCTGTGGGAGGCGACGCGCGACAAGGCGCCGATCGTGTCGACCGAGGTCGGCCAGCACCAGATGTGGGCGGCGCAGCATTTCGGGTTCGAAGCGCCCAACAAATGGCTGACCTCGGGCGGGCTGGGCACCATGGGCTATGGCCTGCCCGCCGCCATAGGCGCGCAGATCGGCCATCCGGGCGCGCTCGTCATCGACATTGCCGGCGAGGCATCGATCCAGATGAACATCCAGGAACTGGCGACCGCGACCCAGTATCGTCTGCCGGTCAAGGTGTTCATCCTCAACAATGAATATATGGGCATGGTGCGCCAGTGGCAGGACCTGACCTATGGCGGCCGCCATGCCGAAAGCTATTCGGACGCACTGCCCGATTTCGTGAAGCTGGCCGAAGCCTATGGCTGGAAGGGCATCCGCATCGAAACGCGCGACGAACTGGACGACGGCATTGCCGACATGCTCGCCCATGACGGGCCGGTGATGGTCGATTGCCGGGTGGCCAAGCTTGCCAATTGCTTCCCGATGATCCCGTCGGGTGCCGCCCATACCGACATGCTGCTCGACCAGGCCGAAGTGTCCGGCGAGATGGACGACGAAGCCAAGGCCCTGGTGTAAGACGATGCGCCTGAAAGAAGCCGCGCGCGAGCGCCACACTTTGTCCGTGACCGTCGACAATGAAGCGGGCATCCTTGCCCGCATCGCCGGCATGTTTTCCGCCCGGGGCTACAACATCGAAAGCCTGACGGTCGCCGATGTGACCGAGGATGAAAGCATCAGCCGCATCACCATCGTGACGTGCGGCGCGCCGCCGGTGATCGAACAGATCATCGCCCAGCTCGACCGGCTGGTGCCGGTGCACAAGGTCACCGACCTGACCGAGCTTGGCCCGCATGTCGAGCGCGAGCTGGCGCTGGTCAAGGTCGCGGGTCAGGGCGATCAGCGCATCGAGGCGCTGCGCCTGGCCGATGTCTACCGCGCCCGCGTGGTCGATGCGACGACCGGCAGCTTCGTGTTCGAAGTCACCGGATCGTCGGAAAAGGTCGACACGTTTATCGCCCTGATGCGCGAGGTCGGGCTGGTCGAGGTGGCACGCACCGGCGTCGTCGCCATCGCGCGCGGCCGCGAGGCGGTCTAGGGTCATCACGCAACAGGATTGCGGGCCGCGCCGCTGATGGCCGGTCCGCGCACATGGAAAGGGGTCAATCGGAATGCGCGTTTATTATGACCGGGATGCGGATATCGGGCTGGTCAAGGGCCGGAAGATCGCCGTCCTCGGCTATGGCAGCCAGGGCCATGCCCATGCCCAGAATCTGCGCGATTCAGGGGTCGCCGAAGTCGCGGTCGCGCTGCGCCCCGGCTCCGCCACCGCCGCCAAGGCCGAGGCTGCGGGCTTCAGGGTGCTCGCCAATGCCGAAGCCGCGCGCTGGGCCGATCTGATCATGATCCTCGCCCCCGACGAGCATCAGGCCGCAATCTATGCCGAAGATCTCGCCCCCAATATGAAGCAGGGGGCAGCCCTTGCCTTTGCGCACGGGCTCAACATCCATTTCGGGCTGATCGAGCCGCGCGCCGATCTGGACGTGATCATGATCGCGCCCAAGGGGCCGGGCCATACGGTCCGGTCCGAATATCTGAAGGGCGGCGGCGTGCCGTGCCTGATGGCGGTGCATCAGGACGCCTCGGGCAATGCGCATGATCTGGCGCTTGCTTATGCCTCGGCGATTGGCGGCGGCCGCTCGGGCGTGATCGAAACCAACTTCCGCGAGGAATGCGAGACCGATCTGTTCGGCGAGCAGGCGGTGCTGTGCGGCGGGCTGAGCCACCTCATCACCGCCGGCTTCGAAACGCTGGTGGAGGCCGGATACGCGCCCGAAATGGCCTATTTCGAATGCCTGCACGAAGTGAAGCTGATCGTCGACCTGATGTATGAAGGCGGCATCGCCAACATGCGCTATTCGATTTCCAACACCGCCGAATATGGCGACATCACCACCGGCCCGCGCATCATCACCGACGAGACCAAGCGCGAGATGAAGCGCGTGCTCGAGGATATTCAGGCCGGGCGCTTCGTCAGCCGCTTCGTGCTCGACAACCGCGCCGGCCAGCCCGAGCTGAAGGCGGCGCGCAAGCGGGCGGCCGCGCATCCGATCGAAAAGGTCGGGGCGGAGCTGCGCGCGATGATGCCGTGGATCGGCGCGAACAAGCTGGTCGACAAAAGCCGCAACTGACGCGCCCGCGGGGCTTGAACCGCACCGCGCCACCCCCGACATGCCGGGTCGCCCGCCGGTCAACCGGCCGGGCGACCCACAAGCCTGATCCGGGAGGACCACCGATGACGCGCCTTGCCCCTGCCGCCGCCATGCTGCTTGCCCTGCCCGTGCTGGGCGGATCCTTCGCCACCGGCCTCACTGCCGTCGCCCAGACCGCCCCTGCCACGCCCGGGGCGGTCGATCCGTCGCGCGTCGCGCCCGGCCGCTATGCCACCGATCCGTCGCACACGCTGATCGGCTATTCGGTCAACCATTTCGGCTTCAACGATTATTTCGGCATTTTCGGCAACGCGACGGGCACGCTCGACATCGATCCGGCCCGCCCCGAACAGGCCAAGGTCGCGATTGACGTGCCGCTGACCGGGCTGGTCAATGCCAGCGCCAAGCTGACCGAACATATGCTGGGCACCGATTTCTTCGACGCCGCCCGCCATCCCGGCGCGCGGTTCGTGTCGACCCGGATCATCCCCGATGCGGCCGACCGCACCAAGGCGCGGATCGAGGGCGAGCTGACGATCCGCGGCGTAACCCGCCCGGTCACGCTCGCGGCGCGGTTCACTGGCGCGGGCGTCAACCCGATGTCGCGCAAGGCGACCATCGGCTTTCAGGCCGAAGCGGTGATCAAGCGCTCCGAGTTCGGCATGACCTATGCGCTCGGGCCGGTCGGCGACGCGGTGACGCTCGACATCAGCGTCGCGTTCGAAAAGCAGGGCTGAAACCTGCGGCGCGGCTTACGCCGGGTTTGTCTGTTGCGCGGGTTTGTTTGTGGTGCGGCTCACGC
>DBAW01000275.1:609-4735 GCA_002291855.1 Sphingomonas sp. UBA1000 | reverse complement strand
TCCATGACGTGGCGATCCAGAACCTGCCGGTGCGCTTTGCCATCGACCGTGCCGGGCTGGTCGGCGCCGACGGCGCGACCCATGCCGGCAGCTTCGACATCGCCTATCTGGCGACGCTGCCCAACATGGTGGTGATGGCAGCGGCCGACGAGGTCGAGCTGGTCCACATGGTCCATACCTGCGCCATGTATGACGATGGCCCGATTGCGCTGCGCTATCCGCGCGGCAACGGCGTCGGCCTTGACCTGCCGGCGGTGCCGGAACGGCTGGAGATCGGCCGCGGCCGTGTGGTGCGTCAGGGCAAGACGGTGGCGATCATGTCGCTGGGCACCCGGCTGCACGAGGCGCTGATCGCCGCCGACCGGCTGGAGGCGCAGGGCCTGTCGACCAGTGTCATCGATCTGCGCTTTGCCAAGCCGCTGGACGAGGAACTGATCCGCAAGACGCTGGCCGCGCACGAAGTGGCGGTGACGATCGAGGAAGGCGCGGTCGGCGGGCTGGGCGCGCATGTGCTGACGCTGGCGAGCGACCTTGGCCTGATCGATGCCGGGCTGAAGCTGCGCACGCTGCGCCTGCCCGACACCTTCCAGGATCATGACAAGCCCGAGCTGCAATATGCCGAAGCCGGGCTGGATGCCGATGCGCTGGTCGACACGGTGCTGAAGGCGCTGCGCAAGAACAGCGTCGGCGTGGTCGAGGGCGCGCGCGCCTGAACCGGGGGCGGATGAGCGACGGCAGGGCCGCCCGGCGCGGCCCGGCCCCTGTTCACCCGCCGACCATCGCCGAACCTTCGCTGGCGTCGATCGCGGGGTCTGCCGGGAGCGGGAGCCGTGCGCGCTCGGGCCCGGCGGCGGCCGGATCGATCAGGCGCTGGAGCAGCATCTGGCCCTCCGGCCAGTCGCCCAGCCCCGAGGCGGCATTGATATGGCCCGCCGCCCCGACACAGGCAAAGCGCGCCCCCCAATCGGCGGCAAGGCTGCGCGCGGCGGCGATGCTGATCCACGGATCGTCCTCGCTTGCAACGAGGATCGCCGGAAATGGCAGGGCACGGCGCGGGGTCGGTGCGAAATCGGCCAGTTCGGCGGCGAGCGGGCGAAAGCCGAGATCGGGCGGCGCGACCAGCAGCGCGCCCCTGACCGGCCCCGGCCAGTCCAGCCCGGCCAGTTCGCTCCACCAGGCAAGCGCGATGCAGCCAAGGCTGTGGGCGGCGAACACGACCGGCGCTGAGCTGGCGCGCACCGCCTGATCGATCCGCGTCACCCAGGGATTGCGGCGTGGCCGGTCCCACATGCCCAGTTCGATGCGGCGGGTGTCGCGGCGGCCGGCTTCCCAGCGGCTCTGCCAGTGGGACGGGCCGGACCCGCGCAGGCCGGGCACGGTCAGCACCACGGGTGTGGGGTCGGGAAACGCCGCGGGCGGGCCGGGACGGGCCGAGGCTGAAGGCGGTATGGGCATGGCGCATTCTCCTGCCTGATGCCGGCTGGAGCGGGTTCCGATCCGACTGCACCGGATCGGCCGCTCCAGGCCTTTGATTTACGGAAGACCGTGCGGGTCCGGGCCTGAGGACCCGCACGGCCGCCCTTCTCACGAGGCCCGTCCGTTATAACCAAACCAAAACGGTAGACTATAGCGCTGCGACGGGCCGCCGCCGGCCCGCGCCGGATCGAGGGCGGCCCGAACCGGGGTAAAGCCCGGCTTTATGCTCCGCCTCCGCAACGGCCCGGTCTTGCCGGGCCGCGGCCATGCCATTATCGGCCGGGCGCGCCGTCCGGGGCAGGGCACGGACTGGATAAGGGGAGCATCTATGACCGCGCTTGATGCGCTGACCCAGCCGGTGGTGCTGTTTTTCCTGCTGGGCGCACTGGCCGCGTTCGCGCGCTCCGATCTGGCGGTGCCCGAAGCGGTCGCCAAGGGGCTGTCGCTTTATCTGATGATGGCGATCGGCCTGCGCGGCGGGGCGGAGGTCGCGCATATCGGGGCCAGTCCGCAAATGGGCCTCGCCATGGCCGCGGGCGTGGGCATGAGTTTTCTGCTGCCGCTGCCGGTGTTTTTCCTGCTCCGCGCTGCGGCCCGGCTCGACCGCACCAATGCCGCTGCGGTGGCCGCCCATTATGGCTCGGTCAGCGTCGTGACCTTTGCGACCGGCAGCGAGATTCTGCGCCAGCATGGCCTGCCGGCGGCGGGCTATATGGTCGCGGTGCTGGCGGTGATGGAAACGCCGGCGATCATCACCGGCCTGGCTCTGGCGCGCACCGGGCGCGGGGGGCGCGACGAACTCGCCCCGCGCGGCGGGCTGCTGCACGAAACCTTCCTCAACGGCTCGGTGGTGCTGCTGCTCGGCAGCTTCCTGATCGGGATGCTGGCCGGCGAACATGGGCTGGCGCCGATCCGTCCGGTCTATGACGGGCTGTTCCGTGGGCTGCTGTGCCTGTTCCTGCTCGACATGGGGCTGATCGCGGCGCGGCGGCTGATGGACGGGCGGGCGCTCACCGCGCGCACGGCGGCGTTCGCGATCCTGATCCCGATCGTGCAGGGCGCGCTGGGCGTCGCGCTGGGCACGGCGCTCGGCCTCGGGCCGGGGACGAGTGCGCTGCTCGGCATTCTCGCGGGCAGTGCATCCTATATCGCGGTGCCGGCGGTGATGCGCCTGGCGCTCCCCGTCGCCGATCCGGGGCTTTATCTGGGCATGAGCCTGGCTGTGACCTTTCCCTTCAACCTGACTTTGGGCATCCCCTTCTACATCTGGATCGCGGAAAGGCTGGGCGCATGACGGGGATGGTGCAGCGCAGGCGGGTGGAAGTGCTGATCGACGAGCCGCTGCTGCCGGCGCTGGTCGAACTGGCGCAGGCGGCGGGGATCAGCCGTTACACGCTGCTGCCGGCGCTGGGCGGGGCGGGGGCGTTCGGCCGCTGGCGCGACGACCAGCTGTCGGGCGCGACCGGCAAGGTGATGTTCCTCGCCATCACCACGCGCGCGGCGGCGGATGCGTTCGCCGACCGGCTGGAGCCGCTGCTCGACAGCCATAATCTGATGCTGCTGAGCAGCGACGTCGACGTGGTGCGCGGCCCGCGTTTCGGCTGACGGGGCAGGCCGGGGCCGCCCCGATGCTCAGCCCTGTTTGCGGCTGAGCGAGCGCATCGCGTCGTCCAGCCCGGCCAGCGTCAGCGGGAACATCCGTCCGCCGATCAGTTCGCGCATCATCGCGATCGACTGGGAATAGCCCCAATGTTTCTCGGGCACCGGATTGAGCCATGCGGCCGCCGGATAGGTGTTGACCAGCCGCTGCATCCACACCGTGCCCGGTTCCTCGTTGAAATGTTCGACCGAGCCGCCGGGATGGCTGATTTCATACGGGCTCATCGATGCATCGCCGACGAAGATCAGCTTATAGTCATGGCCATATTTGTGCAGCACGTCCCAGGTCGGCGTGCGCTCGGTAAAGCGGCGGCGATTGTCTTTCCACACGCCCTCATAGGGGCAGTTGTGGAAATAGAAGAATTCGAGATTCTTGAACTCCGACGTCGCGGCCGAGAACAATTCCTCGCACAGCTTGATATGCGGGTCCATCGATCCGCCGACATCGAGGAACAGCAGCAGCTTGACGGCATTGTGGCGCTCCGGCCGCATGCGGATGTCGAGCCAGCCCTGACGCGCGGTGCCGTCGATGGTCGCATCGACGTCCAGCTCGTCCGCCGCGCCTTCGCGCGCGAACCGACGCAGGCGGCGCAGCGCGACCTTGATGTTGCGCGTGCCCAGTTCGCGGGTGGAATCGAGATTCTTGAACTCGCGCTTGTCCCAGACCTTGATCGCCTTGCCGTGCCGGCCTTCTTCCTGGCCGATCCGCACGCCTTCGGGGTTATAGCCGTGCGCGCCGAAGGGCGATGTGCCGCCGGTGCCGATCCATTTGTTGCCGCCCTGATGGCGTTCCTTCTGCTCTTCCAGCCGCGCCTTGAGCGCCGCCATGATCTCGTCCCACGAGCCGAGCTTCTGGATCTCGGCCATCTGCTCGTCGGTCAGATACAGCTCGGCCACCTTGCGCAGCCATTCCTCGGGGATGGCGACGGTCTCGGTGCCATAGCTGGTCTCGATGCCGCGAAACACCTTGCCGAACACCTGGTCGAACCGG
>DBAW01000275.1:0-271 GCA_002291855.1 Sphingomonas sp. UBA1000 | reverse complement strand
ACACCTGGTCGAACCGGTCGAGCAGCCCCTCGTCCTTCACATAGGTGGCGCGGGCGAGATAATAGAAATCCTCGGGCCGCTGGCCGATCACGTCGCGGTCGAGCGCCTCGAGCAGCAGCAGATGCTCTTTGAGCGAGGCCGGGATGCCGGCGAGGCGCAGCTCGTCGAGAAAGTTCAGAAACATGGGCAAAGGCTGGCATGGCCGGGCCGCCGGGGCAAGGGGGCGCTCCGCCGGGGGCAGGGGGGGTGCCGCCGGAGCAGGAGGCGCGCG
>DBAW01000028.1 GCA_002291855.1 Sphingomonas sp. UBA1000 | reverse complement strand
CATTGAGCTATACCCGCCCGGATCGGGGGCGAGTGCCATGCCCGCCCGGTTCCGTCAATCGTGCTTGACGGGCGGCAGCGTGTGCCGGCCCGCCGGTGCCGGCGGGCAGCAGGCCGCGACCGGCAGGCTGATGCGGAAGGCCGCGCCCTCTTCGGCATCGAGCAGGCCGATGCGGCCGTTATGCGCTTCCATGATCGAACGGCAGATCGACAGGCCAAGGCCCATGCCTTCGGGCTTGCTGGTCGCCAGCGGCTCGAACAGCCGCGCGGCAATCTCGGGGGCCAGCCCCGGCCCATTGTCGGCGATGGTCAGCGCAATGCTCTCGCCATCCGTCGATGCGCGGATGCAAATGCGCGGCCGGGTGACGCCGGCCACCGCCTCGCACGCATTGCGGACGAGGTTGTAGACGACCTGCTCGATCTGGATCGGATCGACATCGATCGCCATGTCGGGATCGGCATAGGCGATGTCGAGCTGGATGCGCTGCTTGCGGATGCGGTCCTCATTGCCGCGCACCGCCGCGTCGACGATGTCGCGCAGCGGGCAGCACACGGTCTCGCGCCCGCCGCCGGTCACCAGCTTGCGCATCCGCCGGATGATGTCGGAGGCCCGGCGCGTCTGGTTCTGGGCGAGCAGCACCGACTGGCGCATCGTCTCGCCCGGCCGGTCCTGGCCGGCGGCGAGTGCGGCGAGGATCGACAGATGATTGGCCAGCGCCGTCAGCGGCTGGTTCAGCTCATGCGCCAGCGTGGCGGCGAACACGCCCATCGCCGACAGGCGCGACGCCTTTTGCAGCCGGTCCTCGGTCGCGGCCAGCCGTGCCTCAAGCTGATGGGCGGCGGTCACGTCGACGGCAAAGCCGTGTGCGCGGATGCCCTGCCCGGCCCCGCTGCGCGCGGTGACGGCACCGAACACGCGGATCCAGCGCTCGGCCCCGGCGGTGCCGACGCGCATCACCGTGTCGAACGCCTCCGGCCCGGTCCCGGCAAGCGCGTCGACGATGTTGATTTCAAGCGCGCTCAGATCCTGCGGATGAATGAGGCCGAGCACGTCACCCGGCGCGCGGATCGTTCCCGGCGCAAGGCCGAGCAGACAGTCGAGATGCCCGGAATGGTGCAGCCGGCCGGCGGCGACATCCCATTCCCACACGACCATGCCGACGCCGCCGGCCGCGATCGCGAACCGGGCCTCGCGCGCCTCGAGGTCGGCGGTCCAGCGCGCAAAGCGCACGGCATCGGCCAGCAGCGCGCAGGCCTTTTCGACGGTCGCCAGCTGCAGCGCCGTCCAGTCGCGCGGGGCGCTGGCGTGCACGAACAGGAAGTTGACCAGCCTGCCCCCGTCCATGAACGGCACGGTGATGATCGCGCCGACACCCAGCGCCTGATACTGGGCGAGGTGATCGGGGCGGCTGGTGCGCGGGTCGTGCCGCAGGTCCGGGATCGCGGCCATGCGGCCGGCACGCATCTCGGCGATGAACTCCGGCCCGAAATCGTCCATCCGCCACGATCCGCGCACCAGAAAGATCGTGCCGTCGTTCCAGCCGCGCTCGATGCGCGCATATTCCCCCTGCGGATCGACATGGGCGATCCCGACCTGACCGGCATCCAGATAGCGGCCGATCAGTTCGGCTGCCCGGTCGAGCGCTTCATGCGGCCCGGCAGCGGTCGCAATCGCCAGCCTGATCCGGCCGAGCAGATCGGCGGCGCGCCGGCTGGGCGCACGGACATCACGGTCGCTGAGCAGGTAATGGACGGCACCGGCCCGGGCCCCGCGCGGCCCGCGCACGATGCGGCCATGCACCCACACCCAACCCGACGGGCCCCGGATACGGAACAGCAGGGCCAGCGCCGAGCGCCCCGGCGAGGCCGAATCGGCGAGCGCGGCGCGCACGAATGGACGGTCGCCGGGATGGACGGCACGCAGGGCAGCCACCCGCCCGATTCCGCGTTCGACCGGGGCCAGACCGGCCAGCGCGCACAGCCCGGCCGACAGCACCAGCCGCCCGCCTTCGCCCGGCCATGCGATTCGCGCGCCGGCCAGCACGGTCCGCTGGCCGCCCGTCATGGCGTGGCCGCCGCCTGCTTCATCCTCCGCGCCGGGTGCGCGCCGCATGGCTGTCTCAGGTCTCCGATTGCCGGCTTGAATGGCTGCCATCGGTCATGCGCCCCGGCGATCCCCCGCGACAGTGCGGATAATCCCCTATTTTGCGCCGGTTCCGGATCCGATCGGGGGGAAGGACCGGACGCCGCCGTGCCGTTGCGCCCCATTTTGGCACAGCCGGACAGCATAAGATTTTCTTAACAAATCTTAACATCACTGTAACCGTGATGGGGTTCTGGGGCTGGAACGCATTTTTCGGAAAAGGGGATGACATGACCACTGTGCGCCACGTGCTGGCATCGGGCGATTTTCGCCAGGATTGGAGCAATGCCGGGCTGATCACCGCCGCCAATGACTGGTCGGGCGTGCCGAGCATCATGGGCTATCGCGGCGACGATGTCGTCACCGCGACCGGCGTCGATCCGCGCACCATCACCGCGCCGTCCTCGTCGGAAGTGGTCGTGAACGTGGTCGCCAACCAGAGCAACCCGAGCGCGACGACGCTGGCCGGCGGCGTGCTGGAGTTTGACGGCATCGCCAACCCGACCATCGCGCTCAACGGTTCGGGCACCGCCGATGCGCCGTCGATCGTCGTCTATCTGGACGCCACGGGCCGCGAGAACATCCGCTTTCAGGCGAACATCCGCGATCTCGACGCCACCGCCGACAATGCGATCCAGCAGGTCGCCGTGCAGTGGCGCACCGGCAATGGCAGCTGGTCGAACATCGCCTATATCGCCGACGCCACCCAGGCGAACAGCGCGACGCTGGTGACCGCCATCGACGTCACCCTGCCGGCGGGCGCGAACAATGCCGCCGATCTGCAGATCCGCGTCATCACCACCAATGCGGCCGGCAATGACGAGACGATCGGCATCGACGACATCGTCGTGTCGAGCGTGGCTGGCGGCCCGGACGTGACGCCGCCGACGCTGGCCGGGTTCGACCCGTCCGATCCCGATGATGGCGCGGTTGCCGTCGACCCGGCGGCCAATATCGTGCTGCGCTTCAGCGAGGCGGTGCAGGCCGGCCAGGGCAGCTTCACGCTGGCAAGCGGCAATGACGTGCGCGTGATCGCGGTCAGCGACCCGCAGGTGACGATCAGCGGCAACACCGTGACGATCAACCCGATCGCCGATCTGATCGGCGGGCGCACCTATACGCTGACTGCTCCGGCGGGCGTTCTCGCCGATCTGGCCGGCAACGCCTTTGCGGGCCTGCCGCAGGGCGCGCTCGACTTCACGACGCTCGGCACCGCGCCGGTGACGATCGGCGAGATCCAGGGGCTGGGCCATAGCAGTTCGTTCGTGAACACCCAGGTGCTGACCCAGGGCGTCGTCACCGCGATCGACAGCAACGGCTTCTACATCCAGTCGGCAATCGGGGCTTCGGATGGCGACGACCGCACGTCGGACGGCATTTTCGTGTTCACCAGCACCGCGCCGACCGGCGTGGCGCGCGGCGACCTGCTGGAAGTGCGCGCGACCGTCACCGAGTTCCGTCCGGGCAATGACGCCCGCAACCTCACCATCACCCAGCTGGTCTCGCCGACCTTCACCAAGCTGGGCACGGCGGCGTTCGAAACCGTGGTGCTGGGCCAGGGCGGCCGCACCGCGCCGACCGAAATCATCGATGATGACGGGCTGACCTCCTACGATCCGACCACCGACGGCATCGATTTCTACGAATCGCTCGAGGGCATGTACGTCACCGTCGACGCGCCGCTGGTCGTGTCCAACACCAACAGCTTCGGCGAAACCTATGTCGTCGCCAGCGGCGGCGCGGGTGCGACCGGCGTGTCGGAACGCGGCGGCATCACGATCAGCGAAGGCGACTACAACCCCGAACGGCTCCAGCTCGACAATGACAATGGCCTGTTCGCCGGGTTCAACGATCTCTACACGGTCGGCGACCGGCTGAGCAATGTCAGCGGCATCATCAGCTATTCCTTCCAGTCCTATGAGCTGCTGGTGACCGAAGCCGTCACCGTGACCGAGGATGTCGAGCTGGTCCGCGAGACGACCACCCTGCAGGAGCGCATCGACCGTCTGTCGGTTGCCACCTACAATATGGAAAACCTGTCCGCGGTCGACAGCCCAGACAAGATCTACTCGCTGGCCGCTGACATCGTGTTCAACCTCAATGCGCCCGACATCATCGCCGCGCAGGAGATTCAGGACGGCGACGGTGCCGGGACCGGGGCCAATCTGTCGGGCGTGCCGACCGCGCAGGCGCTGATCCAGGCGATCCTCGACATGGGCGGGCCGGAATATGCCTATGCCGAAATCGCGCCCTCGGTCGCCAACTCGACCGGTGGCGAGCCGAACGGCAATATCCGCAACGGCTTCTTCTACGATCCGTCGCGGGTCACGCTGGTCGCCGGGTCGCTGCAGCTGATCAACGATCCGATCTACAGCGGCACCCGCCGGCCGCTCACCGCCAGCTTCGAGTTCAACGGCGAGACGGTGACTCTGGTCAACGTCCATTCGACCTCGCGCGGCGGCTCCGATCCGCTGTTCGGGGCGAAGCAGCCGCCGGCCGATGCCGGCGATGCCGCCCGCACCGCGCAGATGGCGGCGGTGCGCAGCTGGATCGACGCCAAGGTCGCGGCCGATCCGGCGGCCAAGATCGCGGTGCTCGGCGATTTCAACGGCTTTGTCTGGGAAAACGCGATCAAGACGCTGACCAATGGCGGGCTGATGCAGGACATGGCGACCGCGCTGCTGCCCGAGGAAGAGCGCTATTCCTATGTGTTCGAGGGCAATAATCAGGCGCTCGACCATATCGTCGCCACGTCGAACCTGCTCGCCGGCGCGCAGTTCGATGCCGTGCAGATCAATGCCGATCTGCCCGCCAGCGTCCAGCTGTCGACCGACCACAACCCGCTGCTGGCGCTGTTCCAGCTCGGCCCGACGGCGCAGACGATCTTCGCGCGCGAGCTGGCGTTCGACAACCAGCCCGCCGGGGTCACGCCGGCCTTCGCCCAGAACGGCCAGCTGTTCGAGGCCGAATCGGTGGTGACGATGATGGCCCAGGGCCCGGAGCGGCACATGTTCGCGCTCGGCCAGGAATGGTTCCAGCTGGCCTGAGCCCCACCGCCTCGACCGGGGCCGCGCCACAAGGTGCGGTCCCGGCCCGGGCCGGCCTGCACCAGCCCGCCATGCAACATTGTTATAGGCGAGCGCCCCTTTTCGTGTCACTTTAACCTATTAAAGGTCGGGAGACGCACGGCCATTGCCGCGACAGGCACGGAACCTGCCGCAGGATGGACAGTGCCACCGGGGCCGTCACGGCCTCGAGAGACGCAAGAGGGCGGTGAATGGCGGAGGCGAACGGCGCGGCCCAGGACGAGCGCCGGATCATCGAGGAAACGCTGGCCGAAGCCGTCGCGACCGCCGGCTTCGGCACCTTTGATCTCGACCTGCGCTCGGGCCAGATCCGCCTGTCTTCGGGCACCGAGGAAAGCCTTGGCTATACGGCCGGGTCGATCGGCGATCTGGGCATGTTCGTCCGGCTGATGCATCCCGAGGATCTGGGCCATGTCCGCCAGCTGGTGACGACCGCCGAGGCGGCACAGCTCGCCCGGATCGACATTGTCTACCGGCTGCGGATGCGCAGCGGCGAATACCGGATCATGCGCGGCGTCGCCCGCTGCCTTTACGGCGATGACAGCCGCATCGCGCGGCTGTTCGGCCGCAACACCGATCTGACCGGGCTGAGCCAGGGCCGCGTGGCCACCCGCCGGTCGCAGCTGCGCGCGCTGCTGAACGCCGTCCCCGACGCCATGCTGATCGTCGACAAATCGGGCACGATCGAAAGCTTCAATCGTTCGGCCGAACAGGCCTTTGGCTACAGCGCCGAACAGGCGATCGGCCAGAATCTGACCCTGCTCGCCCCGCGCGAGGTGCTGGGCGCGGACGAGCTTGCCTTTGGCCGCTTCGTCCGGTCGAGCGGCCGGGGGCAGCCGGCGCCGCCGCTGATCATGCGCGGCCGCCATGCCGATGGCCGCGAAATCCCGATCGAGGTCCGGGTCGAAACCGTCTCGGCCGGGGACGAACCGCTTTATGCGGTGTCGATGCGCGACATCTCCGAACGGCTGGCGGCCGAGGAACGGCTGCGCACGCTCAATGACGAGCTTGCCCATGCGATGCGGGTGAACGCGATGGGCGAAATGGCCGCCGATATCGCGCATGAGCTGAACCAGCCGCTGGCGGCCCTGTCCAATTATCTGGAAGCCTCGCGGCTGCTGCTCGGCCGGGAAACGCTCACCGATGCCCGCCCGGTCGAGATGATCGAGGCGGCGGTCAAGCAGGCGATCCGCGCCGGCACGATCATCCGCCGCATCCGCAAGTTCGTGACGCGCGGCGAAGTCGATATCCGGATCGAGCCGGTCGAGGAAACGGTGCGCGACGCGGTCAACCTCGTCTTTGTCGGGCGCGCGCAATATGACGTGCGGGTCAATCTGGCGTTCGACCGGCAGGCGACGTTCATGATGGCCGACCGCGTGCAGGTGCAGCAGGTGATCGTCAACCTGATGCGCAACGCCATCGATGCCCTGCAGCAGGTCGGGCCGGACAATCGCAGCATCCTCGTCAAGGCGGGCAAGGTGGGCGACATGGTGGAAATCAGCGTGATCGACACCGGCCCGGGTATTTCCGAAGACGTGGTTGACCGGCTATACCAGCCATTCCGCTCCACAAAGGGGGGAGGCGGCATGGGGGTCGGGCTGACGATCAGTCGCAGGATCGTCGAGGCACATGGCGGGCGCATCTGGGCGGAAAACCGCGCAGAAGGCGGCGCCTGCTTCCGGTTCACCGTGCCGGCGCTCGAAGAACAAGACGGAGAATCCGACCCTTGATGCGTTCGATCTACATCATCGATGACGATGACGAACTCCGCATTTCGCTGCACCGGCTGCTCAGCCTGCGCTCGGATGTCGTGATCCGCAGCTTCGCCTCGGGCGACGCCTTTCTGGCGGGGGCCGAGGAACTGGATCCCGGCGTGCTGCTGCTCGACATGAACATGCCCGGTTCCTCCGGGTTCGACGTGCTGCGCGCGATCCGCGACCATCAGCGCTTCCTGGCGATCATCCTGACCGGCCAGGGCAGCATCGAGGTCGCGACCAAATCGATGAAGGCGGGCGCGTTCGATTTCCTCGAAAAGCCATATAATTATCAGGCGCTCACCGAGGTGATGGAAGGCGCGTTCGAAAAGCTGGAGCAGGAAAGCGCCGCCGCCGCGCGGGTCGAACAGGCGCGCCAGCTGGTCGGCCAGCTGTCGGCACGCGAAACCGATGTGCTCAAGGGCCTGATCGAGGGCCATGCCAACAAGGTCATCGCCCATGACCTGCAGATCAGCCCGCGCACGGTGGAAATCTACCGCGCCAATCTGATGGCCAAGCTCAAGGTGCGCAGCCTGTCGGAAGCGCTCAAGATCGCCTTCGCCGCCGGGCTGTTCCCGCAGGACTGACATAGCGGGAATCGATGCCGGCGGCACCGGGCGGGTGCCGGGCCATCCTATAATGGCGGAAGGTGCGTCCGGGCGACGGCGCGGCTTCCGCCATGCACGCGCAGCGGCGATGATGCCGTCGACCCGGCCGGATACGGAGCGGGATTGGCACGGCCATGCAGAAAATCGACCTCGAAACCATCCGGCTGATGGGGGTGAAGACGCTGGCAGGGCTGATCCTGCTGCTGGCGCTCGTCACCGCCGGGGCGGCCCTTGCGGTCGGCGGCAAATGGATCGCCGCGCTGATCGCGGTCGCGCTTGCCGTCTATCCGGCAATGGCCGCGCAGGCCGCCCGCACTGACGACCAGACGCGCATCGCGCTCGGCCTGACCGCCCCGGTCTATCCGGCGCTGCTGCTCTACATCTTTGAAGGGGCGGCCTGGCAGACCGACATCCATATGCTGTTCTTTGCCGTGCTGGCGACGACCGCGATGCTGTGCGACTGGCGGACGATTATTGCCGCGACCCTGGTTGTCGCCGTCCATCACCTGATCCTCGGCATGGCGATGCCCGCCTGGGTGTTCCCCGGCGGCGGCGGGGTGATGCGGGTGCTGCTCCACGCCGTCATCCTGCTCGTCGAAACCGGATTTCTGGTGATGACGGCCGAACAGCTGACCCGGCTCGTCGCCCATGTCGGCGAGGAGAACGCCAAGCGCGCCGCCATCGAGCGCGAGGCGGCGGCGCAGCGCGAACAGGAAGCCGCGCATCAGGAAACCATCCTCGTGTCGCTGCAACAGGGGCTGGCGGCACTGCGCGACGGCGATCTGACGGCGACGCTCGACCGCGATTTCCCCGGAGCCTATGCGCGCATCCGCACCGATTTCAACGGCGCGCTCGCCAGCCTTGAACAGCTGGTCGGCTCGCTCGCCGAGACGATCCGCGCGATCAGGCGCGAGGCCAATGACATCAGCCAGGCGTCGGAAAACCTTGCCCGGCGGACCGAGAGCAACGCCGCCAGCCTTGAGGAAACCGCCGCCGGCATCGCGCGGATGGACGACCGGCTGAAAGCGACCGCAGGGGCGGCCGAGCGCACGGTCAAGCGCGCAGACCAGACGCTGGCGACGGTGGGCGACGGCCGCGCGGTCGCCGACGAGGCGGTGCAGGCGATGACCCGCGTCGCCGACAGCGCCAAGGGCATCGACAGCGTGATCGAGGGGCTGGACAAGATCGCCTTCCAGACCCGGGTTCGGGCGATGAACGAAGCGGTCGAAGATCGGAAGAGCACACGGGTGAA
>DBAW01000049.1 GCA_002291855.1 Sphingomonas sp. UBA1000 | reverse complement strand
ACAGCCAGCAGAATTTCAGCGCGGCATGGAGCCACAATTACGGTGCGCTGTCGGGCAGCGTGAGCAGCGCGTTCCTTGAAATCGGCATCTGGGACATCGACTCGGCGGCTGCCGGCAACCAGGTCGGCCTGCTGACCCTGAACGGCATCGATCTGACGGCGCTGCTCAATGCGGATGTCGAATCCCGCGCTTATGGCACGGGCATCTACGGCATCTACACGATCCAGCTGCCGGATACGGTCTATGCCGCGCTGCTCGGCGGCACGTCGAACTTCCTGCTCAACCTGCAGGGACCGGGCATCAATGCGCTGGGCGGCACGAACTTCAATGCCGCGATCCTGGACTTCGCGCGGCTGACGATCAACACCGCGACGACCGTGCCCGGGCCGGATCCGATCCCCGAGCCGGCAAGCTGGGCGATGATGATCGCGGGCTTCGGCCTGTCCGGGGCCGCACTGCGCCGCCGCCGGCTGCACCTTCGTTTCGCCTGATACCGGAGGGACCGTCGGAGCGGTGTCTGATCCGATTGCATCGGATCGGCCGCTCCGGCGCTCCAGCCACTGGGTCCGCCGGGCTGCATGTCCCGCCGGACGATGCCGCCCGGGCTGCCAATGCCCTAGTCGAAGTTCGGAAACACGCCCTGCAGGCAGATCGCCCAGTTGGTCGCCAGCGTCGGCTGCATGTTCTCGTGCGGCTGATTGTTGCCCGCGGGCGTCAGCGCCAGTTCGGCCATGGTGCCGGTCGGGACCTGTGCATAGGCAGCCTCGGCCATATTGACCGCCCAGACGCCGCCGCCCGGGCTGTCGGCACCGCCCGGCCCCGTTGCGCAAAATGCCTGATGGCCATGGGCAGGCATCTGATCGCGTGACAGCACCACTGCGGCCGCGCCGCCATTGGTGCCGATCGGATAGGCGGACAGGGGTGCCGCCGTGCCATAACCGATCGCCACCCGGCCGCGCAGATCGGGCAGCGCAAAGGTGGTGCGCCCGTCACCGCCGTAACTGGTGCCGATCAGCGCGAACAGCGCCTGATTCGATGCGATCCCCAGCAACGTGCCGTCACACGGTGCCCAGCCATCGGGAACCGGTCCGCTGAACAGGCGAAGTTCGCCGATATAGGGCGCGTCGACCATCTGGAACGTCCTTATCCCCGGGGCGGAAAAATGCCTTCGCGCGCGATGGCATAGCTGATGGCAAGAAAGGGCTGGCGGTTTTCGTGCGCGGCGTTGCCGCCGGTTCCGCCAATGGCCCCGGGCGACATCGCAGCTCCGGGAGAGGCGGCATATTTGGCCACCTCTGCCGGATCGGCAGCCCAGAGCGCGTTGATCGGTGTCACGCTGTTGCCGGCAGCGCCGGAGCAGCCGGGCAGGTGATTGTGAACCGCCAGTTCCTCGGGCAACAGCGTCACCTGCTCGCCCCCCCCGGTTTTGCCGAGCACGCGCGGCGTCAGTCCCGGCCCGTTCCCCGCCCCGACCGGCACGCGCCCGACCAGATTGGGCACGGCGAAGTTGCTGACGGCGTTGCCGCCGAAATAATTGCCGATCAGCGAGAACAGCGCGGCGTTTTGCGGGATCGCAAGCAAGCTGCCGTCACAGGCCACCCAGCCTTTCGGAATGCGGCCGAACGCGAACGCCCGCACTTCGGACAGATAGGGGGTGTCGTCCCCGTTCTGTTCGAGCGCGATGATATAGTTCAGCACCTGATAGGGCATCATATTCTCATGCGGGGCGCCGCCCCCGGCCGGCCCGATACAGCTTTCGGCCATCACCGCATTGGCGGCACCGGTCGAATAGGGCGCGCTTTCCTCGCTGGCGATTGCCGCCCACACGCTGTTCGCCGGATTGCCGCCGGTCGCGGCGGCGGCGGCGGCGACCGCATGGCCATGCCGGGGCAGCTGCGCGGTAAGCAGCGTCACCCGTTCGCTGCCCGTCTGCAGGCCTGCGGGGTTGGTGGGACCGCTGTGCATCGGCACGCGACCGCGCAGATCGGGCAGCGCGAAACTGCTGCTGCCGTCGCCGCCATAGGTGGTGCCGATCATCGCATAGAGATAGTCATTGTCGCTGATGGACAGCAGCTGCCCGGCACAGAACGCCCAGCCCTGGGGGGCGTAGGTTCCCGCCCAGAGCTTGATTTCACCGATCATGGCCATGCGCCACCCCCTGCCTGCCGGCCCCGCATGCGTCACGGCGTCCGTGCAGACGCCAGAGCTACCCCTGTGGCCACGGTTCGGCAAAGCCATTCGCATCCGCAGCGGACCTTTCCCGCCGGGCCGCGCAGCCATTTCGCCCCTTGCGCGTTTGGCAAGACGCCACCCCACAAGGAGAGCAGAGATGATTGGATCCAGTGCCGATATCCGCACGCTGAACGGGCTGATCGCCACCACCGTCGACAGCATCCGCGGCTATCAGGAAGCGGCGTCCGAGGCCGAGAACAGCCGTTTCCGCGAGCTGTTCCAGCATTTCGCCCAGGACCGGCAGCGCATAGTGACCGAGTTGCAGGCCGAGGTCGGCCGGCTCGGCGGCAAGCCGGAAGACGATGGCACGCTGGCGGGGGCCGCGCATCGCGGCTGGCTTGACCTCAAGTCCGCGCTCACCGGCCATGACGACCGCGCGATCGTGAACGAAGTCGAGCGCGGCGAAGACCATATCAAGGGCAAATTCGAACAGGCGATGCGCGACACCGACCTGTCGGCGGAAACGCGGCGCGTGATCGAGCACTGCTACACCTCGGTCCGGCAGGGCCATGACCGCATGCGCGACCTGAAGCACGGGCTGCAGCGCACCGAATCGATCTGATCCCGGCCGCACCTGCCGCCATGCTGCGGGACGGGCAGCCCCCCGCGCATGGCGGCGGTTGCGCGCGCCGCGATCCGGCTTAGACAGGGCGGATGACCGATTTTTCCGCCCTGCTGGTCCCCGATCGCGGTCAGGCCGCGCGCACGCTGCACATCGTTCATCCCGACAGCTGGGAAACATGGCTGGCCGCCCAGCCGCCGCGCAGCCGCGCGATCGTCGCCGCCCACCGGCTGACCGGCCGCCCGGGCAACCGCGCGGTGCTGCCCGGCGATGCGCCCGATGACTGGGCGATGCTGCTGGTGTGCAACGAGGCCAAAAGCTCGCCCTGGCGCTTCGCCTCGCTCGGCGAACAGCTGCCCGAGGGGCATTACCGGCTGGCCGATGGCGATCCCGAGGCCGGCGCGCTTGGCTGGCTGCTCGCCCAGCATCGCTTCGATCGCTACAAGCCTGCCGAGAATCCCGCCGGGCCGCGCGTGCTGCTGACCCCCGATCCGGCGCGCATCGACGAACTGGTCGCGCTCGCCGAAAGCGTCGCGCTTGCCCGCGACCTGATCAACACCCCCGCCGAGGATATGGGCCCGGCCGAGTTGCAGGCCGTGGCGACGAAGCTGGCGACCGAATGCGGCGCCAGCCTGACCGTGACGATGGGCGATGCGCTGACCGGCGAGCATCCGCTGATCCACATTGTCGGCCGCGCCGCCGCGCCGGGGCGCGAACCCCGGCTGATCGAGCTGGAATGGGGCCAGAGCGATCATCCGCGCATCGCCATCATCGGCAAGGGCGTGTGTTTCGACACGGGCGGGCTCGACCTGAAGCCCGCCGGGGCGATGCGGCTGATGAAAAAGGACATGGGCGGGGCCGCCCATGCGCTCGCGCTTGCGCGGCTGGTGATGCAGCGGCGGCTGCCGGTCAGGCTGCACCTGCTGATCCCGGCGGTCGAAAACGCCGTGTCCGGCCCGGCGATGCGGCCCGGCGATGTGCTGCGCAGCCGCAAGGGGCTGACCGTCGAGGTCAGCAACACCGATGCCGAGGGGCGGCTGATCCTGGCCGATGCGCTGACCCGGGCGGCCGAGGGCGGCAACGGGACGCTGCCCGAACTGATGCTCGATTTCGCCACCCTGACCGGGGCGGCGCGCGTCGCGCTTGGTCCCGAACTGCCTGCGCTGTTCGCCAATGACGACCGGCTGGCCGGCGATCTGGCCGAGGCGGCAGGCGCGGTGCACGACCCGCTGTGGCGACTGCCGCTCTGGGCCGGCTATGACGAGATGCTGCGGTCGGACATCGCCGATCTCGACAACGCACCCGAAGGCGGGATGGCCGGGGCGATCACCGCCGCCCTGTTCCTGCAACGCTTCGTGCCGCCCGCCATCCCCTGGGCGCATCTCGACACCTTTGCCTGGGCGGCCAAGCCCCGTCCGGGGCGGCCCAAGGGCGGCGAGGCGCTGGGGCTGCGCGCCGCCTGGGCGATGCTGCGGGCCAGATACGCCCGCTAGCGCATCTCCGGGCCGGTCGCGCTGACGCGGCTTTGGGACTGCGCAGCGCCCCAAAACACCGTCCGGCGATGAAAACCCGGCCGGATCAGGCAACCGCCGGCGTCCTTGCTGCGTTTCATGCTCCACACGTCCCTCTGCCCCGTGCCTGGCGGAGGGCGAGAGGAGAGTGGCGCGTGACCGAACCCGGCCTCAACCAGTGGATGCAGACATTGCTTGCCTATGTCCGCTCTGGCGATCCCGATCTGACCAACCGGCAGATGGCGCTGCTGCTGCTCGTCTGCCTGCGCCCCGGCCCGCATACAGTGCGCGGGCTGGCCGGCGCGCTCAGCGTCTCCAAGCCCGTGATCACCCGCGCCTTGAACCGGCTGGGCGCGCTCGGCTATCTGCGGCGCGAGCGCGATGATGCGGACCGTCGCAACATCTTTGTGACGCCGACACGGGAAGGGACAAGGTTTCTTGAGCATTTCGAACAGCTCATCGCTGGCGACGGCAGCCCGGGCGAACGCCCGCCGGAACCCGCGCACCGACGCGAACCCGCGCACGCCTGACGCGCAGCCGCCGGCGCGGGGCCGGGCATGACCGCGCGGCTGTTCATCGACGGCGCGGCCGGCACGACCGGGCTGGAGATTGCCGACCGGCTCGACGGGCGGAGCGATATCGAGATCATCCGCCTCGCCCCCGATCAGCGCCGCGACCCGGCGGCGCGGCGCGCGGCGCTCAACGCCGCCGATGCGGTCATTCTCTGCCTGCCCGACGATGCGGCGCGCGAGGCAGTGGCGCTGATCGACAATCCGGCGACGCGGATCATCGACGCGTCGACCGCGCACCGCGTCGCGCCGGGCTGGGACTATGGCTTTCCCGAGCTTGTCGGGCGCGACGCGCTCGCCGCCAGCCGCCGCATCTCCAACCCCGGCTGCTACCCGACCGGCTTTCTCGCACTGGTCGCGCCGCTGGTGCGCGCCGGGCTGATCGCCGCCGACCGGCCGCTGAGCGTCCATGCGACATCGGGCTATTCGGGCGGCGGCAAGGCGATGATCGCGGCGTTTGAAGACCGCGACGCGCCGGGCGCGACCGAAACCGGCTTTCGCATCTATGGGCTGGGGCTGGCGCACAAGCATGTCGCGGAAATGCAGGTCCATGCCGGGCTGGCGCATCCGCCCCTGTTCACCCCGGCGGTGGCACGCAGCTATCGCGGGATGATCGTCGAGGTGCCGCTGGCCGCCGCCCCGCCGCGCGACGCGCTGCACGGCGCGCTTGCCGCCGCCTATGCCGGCAGCCCGCTGATCAGGGTCGCCGCGCTGGACGAGGCCGATGCGACCGAGGTGCTGACACTCGAACAGGTGGCCGGCACCGACCGGATCGATCTGTTCGTGTTCGGCAATGATGCGCGCCGGCAGGTGCGGCTGGTCGCAGCGCTCGACAATCTGGGCAAGGGCGCGGCCGGGGCCGCCGTCCAGAACATGAACCTCGCCCTCGGCCTTGGCGAGTATCAGGGGCTGCGGCTGTAAGGCGTTACATTTCGCCGCGCGCGCGGCGGATCGCATACCAGCGGCGGACATTGGCATTGTGTTCGGCAAGCGTTGCCGCAAACACATGGCCACCGCGCCCGTCGGCGACGAAATAGAGCGCATCGGTGGGCGCGGGATCGAGCACCGCGGCAATCGAATCGCGCCCCGGATTGGCGATCGG
>DBAW01000050.1:571-7574 GCA_002291855.1 Sphingomonas sp. UBA1000 | reverse complement strand
CGATGTCGAGCCGCTTTGGTTCCGCACCGCCGAGGATGCGTATCGCATGGCCCCGGAGGCCGAGATTGGCTGGCTGGACATGCAGGTGCCCGCCGATACCGGCCGCGCCATCGCGCTGGGCGAAAAGCTGCGCTGGGTGACGACCATCTATGCCGGGCTGGATACGTTTCCGCTCGATCTGCTCAAGGCACGCGGGACCGTCCTGACCAACGGCGTCGGCGTCAACACCAATGCGGTCGCCGAATATGCGGTGCTGGGCATGCTCGCCCTCGCCAAGGATTTTCCTGCCGTGGTGCGCGCTGGCGACCGGCAGGACTGGCTGCGCGATTCCCCCGGTAAGGTCGAGCTGGAAGGCGGGCGGGCGCTGATCATCGGCTATGGCGCCATCGGCCGCCGGATCGGCCAGATGCTGACCGGGTTCGGGATGAAGCTGACCGGCGTGCGGCGCACGCCCACCGCCGCCACCGCCGCCGAAGCCGCCACGGACGGCATCGAGATCATCGGCCCCGCTGACTGGCGGGCGCGGCTCGGCACGTTCGACTGGGTGATCCTGGCCGCGCCGGCCACGGCCGAAACCGGGGCGATGATCGGCGCGGCCGAACTTCAGGCGATGAAGGCCGAGGCCCGGCTGGTCAATATCGGGCGCGGATCGCTGGTCGATCAGGATGCGCTGGTGGCGGCTCTTGCCAGCGGGCAGATCGCAGGCGCGCATCTGGACGTCACCGATCCCGAACCCCTGCCCCCCGGCCATCCGCTGTGGACCGCGCCCAACGCGCTCATCACCATGCATCTGTCGGGCCGCGCCCAGACGCGCATGTTCGCCCGCGCCGGCCAGCTGTTCCTCGACAATCTCGCCCGCTACCGCGCCGGGGAGCCGCTCGCCAACCGGGTCGATCTCGACCTTGGCTATTAGAGCGGATCAGGTGCTACGGCGCGGCCTTAATCCTTCCATTTAACGCTTCCTACATTCGGCACTGGCAGGGTCTGGCGACCTTTGATGACAGGCCGGTGCCATGCGCGACGAGGCGTTTGAGGAAGTTGGGCGGATGGATGCGCTGGGCACCGCCCGCCGCGATCTGCTTGCCGGCGGGGTAACGGTTGCCGCCGCGATCATGCTCGTCGGTTTAAGCGGCCCGGTGCTGTCTGAGGCGGTCAATGTGCTTGGCCGCGGCGGATCGGATCAGGTGCTGGCGACCGCGCTTATCCTCAACATCGCGCTGCTGCTGTTCGGCTGGCGGCGCTATGCCGATCTGCGCCGCGAGGTGCGCGAACGCGCCATTGCCGAGGCGCGGGTGCAGGCGCTCGCCTCGCAGGACCCGCTGACCGGGCTCAACAACCGCGTCGCCTTTCTCGGGGCGGCCGCGCAGATGATCGACCGCGCCCGCCGCCACGGCCAGACGGCGGTGCTGCTGATCCTCGATCTCGATCATTTCAAGACCGTCAATGACGTGAACGGCCATGCCATCGGCGATGCCGCGCTGACCTTTGTCGCGCGGATCATCGATGCGCAGCTGCCACCCGATGCGCGTGCCGCGCGGCTGGGCGGTGACGAGTTTGCCGTGCTGATGACGGTACCCGCCGGCCAGACCGATCTGGCCGAGGCATTTGCCGATCAGCTGCTCGCCCGGCTTGGCGGGCGGATGGACACGGGCGGGGCCGCCGTCCATGTCGGCGCGTCGATCGGGCTGGCGGTGATCGAGGATCAGGCCGACACCGTCGATGCGCTGATGCGCCGCGCCGATATCGCCATGTATGCATCGAAAAATGCCGGGCGGCACCGGTTCAGCTGGTTCGACGCCTCGATGGAGCGCGAGCTGTCGACGCGCAACGCGCTCGAAATCGGGATGCGCGAGGGCATTCCGCTCGGCCAGTTCGTGCCGTTCTACGAACAGCAGATCGATCTGGCGACCGGCCAGCTGCACGGCTTTGAAATGCTCGCGCGCTGGCGGCACCCGAGCCGGGGCATCGTGCCGCCCGACATCTTCATCCCGATTGCCGAGGAAACCGGGCTGATCGCCGACCTGTCGATGTCGGTGATGCGCCAGGCGTTTGAGGAAGCGAAAAGCTGGGACCCCTCGCTGACCCTGTCGGTCAACATCGCGCCCAGCCAGCTCAAAGACCCCTGGCTGGCGCAGAAGATCGTCAAGCTGCTCGTCGAAACCGGCTTTCCCGCCAGCCGGCTGGAGGTGGAGATCACCGAAAGCGCGCTGTTTGAAAATCTGGGTGTCGCCCAGTCGATCATCGGCAGCCTGAAGAATCAGGGGGTGCGCATCGCACTCGATGATTTCGGCACCGGCTATTCGTCGCTGTCGCATCTGCGCGCGCTGCCGTTCGACCGGATCAAGATCGACCGCAGCTTCGTCACCTCGATCGGCAGCAGCAGCGAAAGCGCCGCGATCGTCAACGCGATCACCCGGCTGAGCGACAGCCTGGGCCTGCCGGTGACGGCCGAGGGCGTCGAGACGCCGGCCATCGAACGCCACATGCGCGAGCTTGGCTGCCACAAGGCGCAGGGCTGGGTGTTCGGCAAGCCGATGGATGTCGGCCAGGTGCGCGCGCTGCTTGCCGAGCAGAATCTGCTCCCGGCGCTGCGCGGCGAAGCCCCGCGCCGCGCCGCTGGCGGAGACGACGCCCCTGCTTTGCCCCCGGTCGACCGGCTGAGCGCCTGAGGAGTCTTTGCGCGCCTCACGGCGCGGTGGCGGCACCAGCCCGCTCCCCCACCCGGCCTCCCATATGATACTGCCGTTGGGTGGCCGGGTGGGGGAGCGGGCTGGTGCCGCGACAACAAACAACCTCCTGGTGCCGCGACGACGAAAACTCCCGGTACCGCACCGCGACCAACCATCGCCGGGAGTGGACTTGGCGGCCCGCGCTGCTTAAGTCGCCGCTCCCATGCGCTTTGCCTTCGACAAGATGCACGGCCTCGGCAACGACTTTGTCATCGTCGATGCCCGCCGCCAGCCGGTCGCGCTCGACGCGGCGCGGGCGCGTGCGCTCGCCGACCGGCACCGGGGCATTGGCTGTGACCAGCTGATCCTGATCGAGGCGTCGGACACGGCCGATCTGCGGATGCGGATCTGGAACGCCGATGGCAGCGAGGTCGAACAATGCGGCAATGCGCTGCGCTGCGTCGCCGCGCTGACCGGGGCGACGCGGATCGACACGGCGGGCGGGCCGGTCGTCGCCGAACGGGATGGCGGCGGCATCACCATCGACATGGGCGCGCCCCGGTTCGACTGGGATGCGATCCCGCTTGCCTATCCGCTCGACACCGCGCCGCTGCCGCTTGGCTGGGACGGGCTGGCGGGCGGCCATGCGGTCAGTGTCGGCAATCCGCATATCGTGTTTTTCGTCGCCGATCTCGCCGCCGTGCCGCTCGACCGGATCGGCCCGGTGATCGAAACCGACCCGGTCTTCCCCCGCCGCATCAATGTGAATGTGGCCGAAGTGACCGGCCCGTCGGCGCTGCGCCTCAGCGTCTGGGAACGCGGTGCCGGGCTGACCAGCGCCTGCGGCACCGGCGCGTGCGCGACCGCGGTGGCGGCGATCCGCCAGGGGCTGGTGTCCGGCCCGGTCGAGGTGAGCCTGCCCGGCGGGCCGCTGGTGATCGACTGGACGCCCGGCGGCACCATCCGCATGACCGGCCCCGCCACCCATGTCTTTGCCGGCGAAGCCGATTGGGAGGCGTTCGGGTGATCGCCGCCATCCGCCCGGAGGGCCGGGCATGACCGTGATTTCGCTCGGCTGCCGGCTGAACATCGCCGAAAGCGCCGCCATCGGTGCGATGCTCGGCGCGCGCAGTGACGTCGTCGTCATCAACAGCTGCGCCGTCACCGAGGCGGCGGTGCGCGAAACGCGGCGCGCGGTGCGGCGGGCGCGGCGCGACCGGCCCGATGCGCGCATCCTCGTCACCGGCTGCGCGGCCGAGACCGAGCGCGACATGCTGCTGGGCATGGCCGAGGTCGATGCGCTGGTGCCCAATGCCGCCAAGCTCGATCCGGCGGCCTTTGCCGGGCTGGTGCCGGCACCCGCCGCCCCCGTCCCGCCTACCGCCGAGCCAACCGCGCCGCCCGCCCCGCGCCCGCCAGCCCCGCGCCATGCCCGTGCCTTTCTGCCGGTGCAGAATGGCTGCGACCATCGCTGCACTTTCTGCATCATCCCCTATGGCCGGGGGCCGAGCCGGTCCGAACCGGCGGGCGCGGTGATCGCGCGCGCGCGGGAACTGGTCGATGCCGGCCACCGCGAGATCGTGCTCACCGGCGTCGACGTCACCAGCTATGGCGATCTGCCCGGCGACGGGCTGGGGCTGCTGGTCGAACGGCTGCTCAGGCATGTTCCCGATCTGCCGCGCATTCGCCTGTCGTCGCTCGACCCGGTCGAAATCGATGCGCGGCTGATCGAGCTGATCTGTCACGAACCCCGGCTGATGCCGCATCTGCACCTGTCGCTTCAGGCCGGTGACGATCTGATCCTCAAGCGGATGAAGCGCCGCCATCTGCGCGCCGATGCGATCCGGCTGGTCGAACAGGTCAAGGCCGCCCGGCCCGACATCGCCATCGGCGCGGACCTGATCGCCGGCTTTCCGACCGAGAGCGAGGCGGCATTTGCCAACAGCCTCAAAATCCTCGACGAATGCGACATCGTGTTCGGTCACATCTTTCCGTTTTCGCCGCGCCGGGGAACGCCCGCCGCGCGCATGCCTCAGGTCGATCCGGCAATCGTCCGCGCGCGCGCGGCCCGGCTGCGCGCCGCCTGTGGCGACCGGCTGGCCCGCTATCTCGACACTTTGGTCGGCACGACCCAGCAGATGCTGGTCGAGCTGGACGGGCTGAGCGGCCATGCGCCGGGCTTTGCGCGCATCGCGCTCGACCGGGCGCAGCCGCCCGGCAGCATCGTCGATGTGCGGATCACGCAGCGGCAGGGCGACACGCTTCAGGGGGGTTTGGCATGAGCGAGGGAAGCTGGCGCGACCGGCTGCTGGGCGGGTTCCGCCGGACATCGGACCGGCTGAGCGACAATCTGACCGGCCTGTTCACGCGCGCCGCGCTCGACAAGGCGACGCTTGACGAGATCGAGGATGCACTGATCGCCTCCGATCTCGGCCCGGCGATGGCGCAGCGCATCCGCAACCGGCTGGCCGAGGGCCGGTTCGAACGAGGGCTGGATGCGCGCGCGGTCAAGGAAATCGTCGCCGACGAGATCGAAAAGGTGCTGGCCCCGGTCGCCCGCCCGCTCGACATCGACGCCTTTCCGCGCCCGCAGGTGATCCTGGTGATCGGCGTCAACGGCTCGGGCAAGACGACGACCATCGCCAAGCTCGCGCGCCGGTTCCAGGAACAGGATTATGGCGTGATGCTGGCGGCGGGCGACACGTTCCGCGCCGCCGCGATCGCGCAGCTGCGCATCTGGGCCGAACGGATCGGGGTGCCGATCCTCGCCGGCCCCGAAGGCGGCGATCCGGCCGGGATCGTGTGGGACGCGGTCAAGCAGGCGACGGGCACGGGCATCGACGCGCTGATCGTCGACACCGCCGGGCGGCTGCAGAACAAGCGCGAGCTGATGGACGAGCTGGCCAAGATCCGCCGCGTGCTCGGCCGGCTCAACCCGGCCGCGCCGCACAATGTGATCCTCGTCCTCGATGCGACCACCGGCCAGAACGCGCTGGCGCAGATCGAGGTGTTCAAGGATGTGGCGGGCGTCACCGGGTTGGTGATGACCAAGCTTGACGGCACCGCGCGCGGCGGCGTGCTGGTGGCAGCGGCGGAGCGGTTCGGCCTGCCGATCCATGCCATCGGCGTCGGCGAGGGCATGGACGATCTGCGCCCGTTCGACGCGCGCGAAGTGGCGCGGATGATCGCCGGACTGGAGGACGAATGACCAGCGAAACCCCTGCCCCGGCCCCATCGGGCACGCCGCGCGAACTATCGCCCGGGCTGCGCATGGCGGTCGATTTCGGGCCGCTGCTGGTGTTCTTCGCGGCCAACAGCCTCGCCTCCGGTCCCAAGCTGATGAAGGTGCTGGCGGCGACGACGGCGTTCATGATCGCGGTCGCGGCGGCGATGATCGTGTCGCGCGTCAAGGCCGGGCGCATTTCGCCGATGCTGTGGATTTCGGGCGGGCTGGTGCTGTT
Source organism: Sphingomonas sp. UBA1000 (assembly GCA_002291855.1). GTDB lineage: Bacteria > Pseudomonadota > Alphaproteobacteria > Sphingomonadales > Sphingomonadaceae > Sphingomonas_B. The sequence continues at coordinate 1,444 of DBAW01000050.1, read as the reverse complement.
CTTCGGCGGGCTGACGCTCTGGTTCCGCGACGACACCTTCATCAAGATGAAGCCGACCATCGTCTATCTGATGTTCGCGGTGATCCTGGGTTATGGCCTCGCCTCGGGCCGGCCACTGCTCCGGATGCTGCTTGAAGCGAGCTATCCGGGGCTGAACGATGCCGGGTGGCGCAAGCTGACCGTCAACTGGACCGGCTTCTTCCTGCTGATGGCCGCGCTCAACGAGGCGGTGTGGCGCACGCAGAGCTGGGATTTCTGGGTGGCGTTCAAGCTGTGGGGCGCGGTGCCGCTGACGATGGTGTTCGCCATCGCCAACATCCCGATGCTGTTGCGCCACGGCCTGCAGGACGCGCGCAAGACGCCGCTGCCGCCCGAGCAGTAAACTCCACGAAAAAGGGGCGGCGACCATCTGGCCGCCGCCCCCTTTGTTCCGCGCTCCGGCCCCGACGGGCCGGGGCCGGGCGATCAGCCCTGATCGGCGCGCGACGCGCCCGCGCCGTCGAGATTCTGGCCGACAAACTCCCAGTTGATCGCCTTGGCGAGCAGGGCGGTCACATAATCGGGCCGGGCGTTGCGGTAATCGACATAATAGGCATGCTCCCACACATCGATGGTGAGCAGCGGCTTCATGCCCGGATAGACGAGCGGCGTGTCGGCATCGTGCAGCGACGTGACCTTGAGTTCGTCACCTTCCAGCACCAGCCAGCCCCAGCCGCTGGCGAAATGGCCGACCGATTCGGCCTTCAGCTTTTCGATGAGCGCCTCGACCGAGCCGAAGGTCGCCTCGATCCGGTCCTTGAGCACGCCGGTCGGCGCCTGCGCTTCGGGGCTGAGGCACTGCCAGTAAAAGCTGTGGTTCCAGATCTGCGCGGC
>DBAW01000050.1:0-154 GCA_002291855.1 Sphingomonas sp. UBA1000 | reverse complement strand
GCCGGCGCCAGCTCGTTGGTCTTGGTGACATAGGCGCGATGATGCTTGCCCCAGTGATATTCGAACGTCTCGGCCGAAATCGTGTCGCCGAACGCGGTCGGCTCATAAGGCAGGGCGGGAAGTTCATATGCCATGTCGCTTTTGCTCCTTGGTT
>DBAW01000164.1 GCA_002291855.1 Sphingomonas sp. UBA1000 | reverse complement strand
CAGCCCGCCGCCGCCCGCCCCGGCCAACACGCTCGACGGCAGCTGGGATCGCAAGCTGGCGCGCGGGCTGGTGTCGCCCGACCTTGCAGTCGATCTGCACGGCCACAGCCTTGATGGCGCTTACCGCGTGCTCGATGCCGGGCTGGCCGAGGCGATTGCGCGCGGGGCGCGGGTGCTGCTGCTGGTGACCGGGCGGCCGCGCGCGCCGGGATCGGGGCGCGGGGCGATCCGTGCGGCGGTCGGCGACTGGCTGGCCGCATCGCGCCATGCCGCGGCGATTGCCGCCGTGCGCACCGCCCATCCGCGCCATGGCGGCGCGGGCGCGCTTTATATCGTGCTGCGCCGCCCGCGCGGATCGAGAATATCTTAACCTGCCTTTGTCATCACCGGTCCGGAACCTTGGGGAGGGCTGGCAGCGCGATGATGGGGCGGAAACAGTGGAGGGGATGACGCTCAAGAGCCGCGCCGTCGCCTTCGCCTTCTGTGTTGGCGCGGTCGCGTTCATCCTCGCTTTGTTCGCGGGCGCGGGGATGGGCGCGTCGGGTGCCGACCTTGCCCAGGCGATCATCATCGCCATCATCTGCGGCGCGATGAGCTGGGCCTCGGCCGAGCGGGCGGTATCGGGCCATGCCGATGCCGTCGATGCGGCGATCGAGCGGCTGTCGCTGGCGGCCGAGGGCGATCTGGTGTCGCCCACGCCGCCGCGCGTGACGGCGGTGCTGCCCGATCTGGCGGGGGCGATGGACGGGCTGATGGCGCAGGTGCGCGCCAATCTGGATACCGTGCATCACCTTGCCATGTTCGATCCGGTCACGCGGCTGGCCAACCGCGTGCATTTCCGGCGCGAGGCGGGACGGATGCTGCGCGAGGCGGGCGATGCGCCCTGCGCGCTGTTCTTCATCGATCTCGACAAGTTCAAGGCAGTGAATGATTCATTCGGCCATGCGCAGGGCGATCTGCTGCTGGGCAAGGTCGCCAACCGGCTGCGCACGGTGGTGGCCCCGGACGAAGGCGCGCCGCTGCATTTTGCCACCCCGCCGCTGATCGGGCGGCTGGCGGGCGATGAGTTCACTTTGTTCGCACCGGGTGTGGGTGCGCGCGAGGAGGCGGAGAAGATCGGCCGCGCGCTGCTGTTCGCGCTGACCGAGCCGTTCGATCTCGCCGGCCAGCCGGTCGAGATCGGCGCGTCGATCGGCGTGGCGATCAGCCCGGCGCAGGGGCGGACCCTGTCCGAACTGATGCGCGCCGCCGATGCCGCCATGTATCACGCCAAGGAGCGCGGGCGCGGGCAGGTGCAGAGCTTCACCCCGATGCTGGCCGAGCGGCTGGCCGACAATAACCGGCTGGAGCGCGAGCTGCGCGATGCGCTGGGCCGGGGCGAGTTCACCTTCGTGTTCCAGCCGCAGCTCGAACTGGCAAGCGGCCGCATCGCCGCGGTCGAGGCGCTGATGCGCTGGCACCATCCGGTCGACGGGCTGCGCGCGCCCGGCAGCTTCATCCCCCGCGCCGAGGAAAGCGGCATCATCCACGATCTGGGCGACTGGGCGCTGGAGGAGTTTGCCCGCCGCCTCGCGCACTGGCAGCGGCTGGGGGAGTGCCTGGGGCCGCATGCGAGCGGGATCGGGCGGCTGGCGGTCAATGTCAGCCCGCGCCAGATCGTGCGCCCCGATTTCTTCACCCGGCTGCGCGACGCGCTGGTGCGCCACGATGCGTCGCCCGCGCTGCTCGAGCTGGAGATCACCGAAAGTATGGCGATGCAGTGCGGCGACGAGACGCTGGCCGAGCTGGCGCGGCTGCGCGCCGAGGGCGTGACCATCGCCATCGACGATTTCGGCACCGGCTATTCGAACTTTGCCCGGCTGAAGGATCTGCCGATCGACCGGGTGAAGATCGACCGCTCGCTGACCGCCGATATCGACCGCTGCGCTGCCGCGCGCACCATCGCCCAGGCAGTGACCGGGCTTGTCCACGGCCTTGGCCATGAGGTGGTGGCCGAGGGGGTGGAAACCGCCGAGCAGCTGGCGATCCTGCGCGTGATCGGCTGCGATCTTGTCCAGGGCTATGCGATTGCGCGGCCGATGCCTGAACAGGATTTTCTCGACTGGATGCGCGGCCATGCGCTCAGCCATCCGCCGGTGCCGGGGGCGTTGCCCGGATAAGGGGCAGAACCCCGCCCAAAAAACAGTGTTCGCGCGGCCTTGCGCGTGCCAAGCAGGCGGCATGATCACTGACCGTCTGTGCGCGCTCCGGTCCGGCCGGGCGCGGTCGTGCCGCCGATGACGACCATTCCGGATGCGGATGCGCCGCGCGCCGCGCGGCTGACCGATCTGGTCGCGCCCTATTTCGAACGCGCGCCGATCGCCTCGTTCCTGCTCGGCGTGTCGTCGGGCTTTCCGTTCGCCATGATCGGCGCGACGCTGACGACACGGCTTGCCCAGGCCGGGATCGACAAGAAGGAGGTGACCGCCTTCACGCTCGCGTTTCTGGTCTATAATCTGAAACCGCTCTGGGCGTGGATCGTCGACGGGGTGCGGCTGCCGCTGATCGGGCGGCTGGGCCAGCGCGTGTCCTGGCTGCTGCTGGCGGGCGCGCTGGTAATGGCCGCGGTCGTCAATCTCGGCCTTGCCGACCCCGGGGCCGGGCTGATGGCGATGGCGGTGGCGGCGATTCTGGTCGGGCTGGCGGGCGCGACCTTCGATATCGTGATCGACGCCTATCGCATCGAGCTGCTGGAGCCGCGCCAGCTCGGCACCGGCTCGGGCATGTCGCAATATGGCTGGCGGATCGGATCGGCCGGGGCGGGGGCGCTCGCGCTCTACATCGCCGCCCGGCATGGCTGGACCCCGGCCTATATCGCCTGTGCCGGTTTTGCGCTGCCGGCGATGCTCGCCGGGCTGGTGTTCGGCGAACCCCAGCGCCACCGCCCCCCGGCCGAACAGCGCGGCATGGCCCAGATCATCGCCTCCATCGTCGGACCGCTCACGGAATTCTTCCGTCGTTCCGGTGCTTTACTGGTGTTGCTGTTCATTCTGGTGCACAAGATCGGCGACACCGTTGCCAACCTGACCTTCCGGCTGCTGTTCAACGATCTCGGCTTCACCAATGATGAAATCGCCACCTATGATGTCGGCATCGGCTTCATCGCCTATCTGGTCGGCATCTTTCTGGGCGGGGTGCTGTTCGCGCGGCTGGGGCTGAAACGGTCGGTGATGATCAGCCTGGTGCTGATGGCGGTGTCCAATTTCGGCTTTGCGCTGCTCGCGCTCGCCGGCCATTCCAACTGGGGTATGGCCGCGGCCATCGGCTTTGAAAATCTGGCGAGCGGCATTGGCGGGGTGACGGTGGTCGCCTATTTCGCCGCGCTGACCGATCTGCGCTTCACCGCCAGCCAATATGCACTGATTTCGGCCGCTGCCAGCATTGTCGGCCGGCTGGTGACGGGCACCACGGCCGGCGCGATGATCAAGGCGCTCGGCTATGTCGATTTCTATCTGCTGACGACGCTGCTCGCGCTGCCCGGCATCCTGCTGTTCTGGGCGATGATGCGCGCCGGGCTGATCGACGCGGCGATGGGCAGCGCCGGTCAGGCCGCGGACGCGAAAGCCTGACCGGGCGGGAACAAGCCCGTCCCGCCGATCATTGTCCGGTTGAGATCAACAGCCGGAGAAGCCCCGTCGTGGCGACCAGACTGGATATGGCCATCGGCCATCAGTTCCACACCAATCATTTCCAGCGCACATTGGCGAAATGGAACCGGGCGCGGCTGGGCCCCGGCATGCCCGACACCGACTGGCGGGGCGGCATGGACCGGGAGGTGCAGATGCTGCGCCTCGAAGGGGCGTTCATCGACGAGTTGCGGGCCGAAGTGGCCGATCTGGCGGCATCCGCGCCGGGCGATGCCGATGGCTTTGTCCGCTGGTTCGCGGCGCTGGCCGATGACGGGCCGGGCCAGAATCATCCGCTGTTCGGCTGGCTTGCCGACAGCGCGACCGATGGCCAGATGCGCTGGTTCCTGACGCAGGAAGCGGCCGGCGAGGCAGGGTTCGACGATCTGGTCGCGCTCACCCAGGTCAAGATGCCGCCCGGCCCCAAGCTCGAGCTGGCGGAGAATTACTGGGATGAGATGGGGCGGGGCCAGATGCGCGGGGTGCATGGCCTGCTGCTGGGCGAACTGGCGACAGCGATGGCGATCACACCCGATATCGATGCCACCGTCTGGGAATCGCTCGCCCTCGCCAATGCGATGACGGCGATGGCGACGACACGGCGCCATGCCTGGCTGTCGATCGGCGCGCTTGGCGTCGTCGAACTGACCGCACCCTGGCGCTGCACCCATGTCTCGGCGGGGCTGAAGCGGCTGGGCCATGGCCAGCGCGCCCGGCTCTATTACGATCTCCACGCCCATATCGACATCAAGCACAGCGCGGGCTGGAACGCGCATGTTCTTCACCCGCTGGTCGCCGAGGATCCGGCGCGGGCGCGGCCGATTGCCGAAGGGGCGCTGATCCGCATGGTCTGCGCCGCACGCTGTTTCGACCGCTATGCCGCCCTGCTCGAAGGCGGGGCGGAAGCGGCCTGATCCTCAGCGCGGCGGCTCGCCGTTCAGGTCGAGCGCGACCCCGGCCAGATAGAGCGAGCCGGTGATCAGCACCGGCCCGGTCAGCCCGGCGGTCGCGGCGGACAGATCGGGCGCGGTCGCCGCGTCCAGCCCCAGTGCCTGCGCCATCGCCGCCAGCGCCTCGGGGGCATGATGGTCATGCCCGTCGACCGGCACCGCGATCACCCGCCGCGCGACCGGGCGGAGGAGGCGCAGAAAGGTCCCGGCATCCTTGTTCGCCAGCATGCCGATCACCAGCTCAAGCGGCGGCTGCCCGGCGAAATGCGCGGCGATGGCGGCGGCGGCGGACGGGTTATGCCCGCCATCGAGCCAGGTTTCGACCCGCGCGACCGGACCATCGCCCAGCCGCTGGAGCCGGGCGGGCCAGCGCACATCGGCCAGCCCGCGCGCCAGCGCCGTATCCGCCACCGTCACCGCGCGCTGATGCCGCAGCATCGCCACCGCGAGCCCGGCATTTTCTGCCTGATGCGGCCCGGCCAGCGCTGATAGCGGCAGATTAAGCGTGCCGTGCGCATCGCGATAGGCGATCCGGTCGCCCGATATGCCGACATCCCAGTCGCGGCCCCGGCGGATGCGCCGTGCACCGCGCGCGGCGACCACCGCGTCGATGCGCGCCTCCGCTTCGTCGGGATAGGACAGGGTGACGATCCCGGTGCCGGCGCGGGCGATGCCGGCCTTTTCCCCGGCAATCTCGCCGAGCGTCGTGCCCAGAAATGCCTGATGGTCGAGGCCCAATGCCGCGATGCCGCAGATCGCGGCTTCCGCCAGCGCATTGGTCGCATCGAGCCGCCCGCCCATGCCGACTTCGATGATCGCAAGATCGGCGGGCGTGCGGGCAAAGGCGAGGAAGGCGGCCGCCGTCGTCACCTCGAAAAAGCTGGGGCCGATATCGCC
>DBAW01000165.1 GCA_002291855.1 Sphingomonas sp. UBA1000 | reverse complement strand
GGCCCGGCGCGCCAGCCCCGATCTGCGGTCAGCCGGCGGGCAGGATCTCGATCACGTCGAACAGGCTTTCAAACGGCGGCGCGGGCAGGATGATCCGCCAGCGCGGCGCATCCGCGCTTCCGACCGATTCGACCAGCCCGGCCAGATCGCGGCCGCCATCGCGGCCATAGCCGATGGCGCGCACCTCATCGCCCAGCGCCAGCGAGCCGAGGAACACCGGCGGCTGCGCGCCCCGGCCCGGATAGATGCGCCCGACCGGGCGCTGGACCGCGTCCAGCATCTGGAAGCGCAGCCGCCCGGCATTGTCCTGCACCCGGCACGGCGTCGCCATGCCGGCCGCAAAGGCGCGCGTCGCCCCCGGCCGCGCCCCCAGCTTGACGACGCGGCAGCGATACATGCCCGGCGGCGGCGCATCGGCGCGCCCGGCATCGGGATCGAGCAGCGCCCCCTCCCCGGCCAGCTGGGCGGCAAAGCCGGCGGCGCGCGCCGCCTCCATCCCGGCAAGAAAGGTCGTGCGCCACTGGCGCAGGCGGATCAGATCGGCCGGGCGCGCCACTCGCCGCCAGTCAGCCCCGGCGGCAGGGGCCATTTCGGCGCGCAGCGGCGGCGCATCCTGCACCGGCGCGGCCTGAAGCGCGACTGGGGCCAGAATGAGCAAGCCGGCCGGCACGGCGCTGCGCACGCGGATCATGCCGGTCAGGCCGCGGTCCAGCCGCCATCGACGGTCAGATTGGCCCCGGTGATCGAGGCGGCACCGTCGCCGCACAGGAACAGCGCCAGCGCCGCGACCTGTTCGGGGGTCACGAACTGCTTGGTCGGCTGGGCGGCGAGCAGCACGTCGTTGATCACCTGATCGCGCGTCAGCCCGCGCGTCGCCATGGTGTCGGGGATCTGCTTTTCGACGAGCGGCGTCCAGACATAGCCCGGGCTGATGCAATTGGCGGTGATGCCGACCTGCGCGACTTCGAGCGCGACCGTCTTAATCAGCCCGGCCAGCCCGTGCTTGGCCGCGACATAGGCGGATTTGTTGGGGCTGGCGACCAGCGAATGCGCCGAGGCGGTGGCGATGATCCGCCCCCAGCCGCGCGCCTGCATCGCCGGCAGCGCCGCGCGGATCAGATGGAAGGTCGAGCTGAGGTTGATCGCCAGGATCGCATCCCATTTGTCGACCGGAAACGCGCTGACCGGGGCGACATGCTGTATGCCGGCATTGCTGATGACGATGTCGGGCGCGCCCAGTTCGTCGGTGCAGCGGGCGACCATCGCCGCAATCTGGTCGGGCTGCGCCATGTCGGCGTCGCTGTAGCGCGCCGGCGCGCCGGCCAGCGCCTCCAGCGCCGCGCGCTCGGCCTCGATCGCGGCGGCATCGCCAAAGCCGTTGATCATCACCGACACCCCCTCGGCGGCGAGCGCGCGGGCATAGGCCAGCCCGATGCCAGAGGTGGATCCGGTGATCAGCGCGGTCTTGCCGGCAAGGGTCATGTGCTCAGGTCCTTCAGCTGCGGGTCAGGTCGAACGCGGCGGTTTCGCCGTTCAGGATGTTGCGGGCGAGCAGCGCGCTGGCATTGACCGACTGCATCACCGCGCCATGCCCGGCCGCCCAATGCTCGCGCATCGTGCGGGTGGAGAATTCATAATCGCGGGCATCGCCTTCCCACGCATTGGGGCGGTGGATCAGATGGACGATGTTGACCGGATGCTCCTCGGCCAGCGCCTTCAGCGCCGCGATGTCGGGATCGCCGCACAGCTCGGCCGGCAGCTTGGCGAGCGCGCGGCGGATCAGCTCGCGCTCCTTACGCAGCCGCAGCAGCTGGTCGCTGACCTGCCGGGTGCGGCTGGAAAAGCGGATTTCCTTGGCGCGCGCGATCACGTCTTCCATCGTGCGCGGCACCCGCCCCTCGGCCGGGAACAGATCGACCTGGAACACCAGCATCGGCGAGGTCTGGGTGTCCATCACCTCCTGCAACGGGGTGTTCGACACCAGCCCGCCATCCCAATAGAGCCGCCCGTCAATCTCGACCGGCGGCAATCCCGGCGGCAGCGCGCCCGACGCCATGATGTGGCGCGCGTCGAGCCGTTCGCGGCGGTTGCTGAAATAGCGGAAATTGCCGCTTTCGATCTCGACCACGCCGACCGAGACATGGACCGGCCCGTCATTGAGCAGATCCCAGTCGACCAGCCGGTCGAGCGTGCGGGCAAGCGCGCGCGAATCATAGAAGCTGAGCGCATCGGGCGTCCCCGCCCGCGCCAGCGCCGGGGGCAGCGGGCGCGGCGCGAAAAACCCCGGCACCCCCATCAGCGCGACGAACCCGGCCGACCATTCGTGCAGCGCCTGCCGGGTCTGCGAATCGTCGAGCGCGGGGAAGCTGGGCAGCCAGCTGGTGACGAGCGTCCAGAATTCGTGCAGCGCGGCGACGCGGCGGGCGGGCGGATTGCCGGCGATGATCGCCGCATTGACCGCGCCGATCGAAATGCCCGCGATCCGGTCGATGGCGATGCCGCGCTGGTCGAGCGCCTGATAGACGCCCGCCTGATAGGCGCCGAGCGCGCCGCCGCCCTGCAGCACCAGCGCCACGCATTCGGGCAGCGGCAGCGCCGGTTCGCGCCGGCGACGGGGACGCCCGGGGGGCGGGTCTGCATCGGCCATCGAAAACCTCCTCGCAGCGCCCTTTCCCCTGTCGTAAGATGGCGCGACATGCAACCTTGGGCGCGGCCATGCGATCAGCATCCCGCCGATCCTTATACCGGGACCATGCCGATGCGCCTCGACGATTACCGGACCAGCGACAATGTCGGCGACCAGCGCGGGCAGGAATTCGGCGGCGGAGGCTTTGGGGGCGGAGGTTTCGGGGGCGGCGGACTGGGCCTGATCCTCGGGCTGGTCGGCAGCCGGTTCGGGCTGGGCGGGATCGTGCTGGTCGTGATCGGCGCGATGCTGCTCGGCATCAACCCGTTCGGCGGCGGCGGCGGACGACAGGCGGCCGGGCCGGCGACCAGCACCGCAATCGGCCAGAATGTCGCCGCCCGCGCCTGTGCGGTCGACGCCGCCAGCCGCTTTTCCTGTCAGGTGCTGGCCAGCACCGAGGACAGCTGGGCGCGCATCTTTGCCGAACGCGGCCAGACCTACCGCCCCGCCGGGTTCATTTTCTATGACGGGCGCGGCCAGTCGGGCTGCGGCGCGGCGCAGGCGGCGATGGGGCCGTTCTACTGCCCGAGCGACAACCGCATCTATCTGGACACCAGCTTTTACGCCGAGCTGCAGAACCGGTTCGGCGCGGCCGGGGATTTCGCCCAGGCCTATGTGATCGCGCACGAGGTCGGCCATCATGTCCAGGCGCTGACCGGGGTGCTCGAACAAGCGCGCGCCGCGCAGGCCCGCACCGATGCGCGCGGCGGCAACCGCATCCAGGTGCGAGTCGAGCTGCAGGCCGACTGCTATGCCGGGGTGTGGGCGGCGCGCAACCGCGACCGGCTGGAACCCGGCGACATCGAGGAAGGGCTGCGCGCCGCCGCCGCGATCGGCGACGACACGCTGCAACGCGCGGCACAGGGCCGGGTGGTGCCCGAAAGCTTCACCCATGGCAGCGCGGCGGAACGCCAGACCTGGCTGAAACGCGGTCTGGACAGCGGCGACCCGGCCGTGTGCGACACATTTACGGGTGCGGTCTAGGGCGTGTCCAAGCCGGGCTGAACCGCACGGCGAGGCGGGACACGCGGTAGATCAGGGGCCTGAAGGGATCGGGGCGGCGTTTTTTTGTGCTGCGCCTCACGGCGCAGGGGCGGCACCGGC
>DBAW01000104.1 GCA_002291855.1 Sphingomonas sp. UBA1000 | reverse complement strand
GCAGCGCGCGCAGCCGCGCATCATCCGGCCCGGTCGCGGTTGTTGCGGCGGCCGCTGCACGGGCGGCCCCCGGCATCATGCCCGTGAGCAGCGCGGCGCCTGCGGTGTGGACGAACTGGCGACGATCCATCTTTCTCTCCCTTGGCCGGTGCCGGTGGCGGTGAAGGTCACGCGCGCCTGAACATGGCTGTCCCGGAACGCGGCACCGGCCCGTTTTTCTGTCGGCAAACCCTTAAGTCGCCTGCCGTTTGACGCAAGCGGCCCGTGCCCCGCGCAGTTTTGTTGCACAAGCGCGCCGGTTTGCGCATGGAGGGGCGGTGGTTCGACACGCTATGCATGACTGGCTGAGCTTTGCCCAACGCCTTGCCCGCAATCCGCGCGCCGTGGGTGCCGTCAGCCCTTCCAGCCCGATTCTCGCCCAGGCCATGGCCGCGCAGGTCGATCCTGCCGCGCCCGGCCGTATCCTTGAGCTTGGCCCCGGCACCGGCGCGATCACCCGCGCGCTCGTCGCGCGCGGCGTGCCGCCGGCCCGGATCGTCGCGATCGAGGCCGATCCGACCTTTGCCCGGCTGCTCGGCGAGCGGATGCCGGGCGTCGAGGTGCGCCACGGCGATGCGATGAACGCCGCCGAGGTCGCCGCGCTCGGGCCGTTTTCGGCGATCATTTCCAGCCTGCCGCTGCTCAACTTTCCCGACGAGACGGTGGCGCGGTTCGTCGAATCGATGCTCGAGCTGCTGCCCCCGGGCGCGCCGTTCGTCCAATATTCCTATGGCGTGCGCGCGCCCGTCCCGCGTGAGGCCGATGTGCGCGTGCGGCTGGCGGGCACCGTGTGGCGCAACCTGCCGCCGGCCCGCATCTGGATTTTCGAATCGGTCCCGTCACGGGCCGTCCCCCGGCAGCCAAGCGCTGCCATCGTCGGAGAGGAAGCCCTGGCATGAAAACGCGCGCCGCAGTGGCGTTCGAGGCCAAACGGCCGCTGGAGATTGTCGAGCTGGATCTGGACGGGCCGCGCGCCGGCGAGGTGCTGGTCGAGATCATGGCGACCGGCATCTGCCATACCGATGCCTATACGCTTGACGGGCTGGACAGCGAGGGGCTGTTTCCCTCCGTGCTGGGCCATGAAGGGGCGGGCATCGTCCGCGAGGTCGGGGCCGGAGTCACCTCGGTCGTCCCGGGCGATCATGTCATCCCGCTCTACACCCCCGAATGCCGCCAGTGTAAATCCTGCCTGTCGGGCAAGACCAACCTGTGCACGGCGATCCGCGCGACCCAGGGCAAGGGGCTGATGCCCGACGGCACCACCCGCTTTTCCTACAAGGGGCAGCCGGTTCATCATTATATGGGCTGTTCGACCTTTTCGAACTTCACCGTGCTGCCCGAAATCGCGGTCGCCAAGATCCGCACCGACGCGCCCTTCCAGTCGAGCTGCTATATCGGCTGCGGCGTCACCACCGGCGTCGGTGCGGTGGTCAAGACCGCGCGGGTCGAGCCGGGGGCGAACTGCATCGTCTTCGGGCTGGGCGGTATCGGTCTCAACGTTATCCAGGGCCTGCGGATGGTGGGCGCGGACATGATCGTCGGCGTCGACATCAATCCCGCGAGAGAAGAATGGGGCCGCCGCTTCGGCATGACCCATTTCGTCGATCCGCGCACGGTGAGCGGCGATCTGGTCGCCCATCTGGTCGAACTGACCGGCGGCGGCGCGGACTATACGTTCGACTGCACCGGCAACACCGATGTCATGCGCACCGCGCTTGAGGCCTGTCATCGCGGCTGGGGCGAATCGGTCATCATCGGCGTGGCCGAAGCGGGGCGCGAGATCGCGACGCGGCCGTTCCAGCTCGTCACCGGGCGGGTGTGGAAGGGATCGGCCTTTGGCGGCGCGAAGGGGCGCACCGATGTGCCGCGCATCGTCGACTGGTATATGTCGGGCAAGATCGAGATCGATCCGATGATCACCCATGTCCTGACCCTCGACGAGATCAACAAGGGGTTCGATCTGATGCATGCGGGCGAGAGCATCCGCAGCGTCGTCGTCTATTGATCACCAGCAGAAGAGAGGAAGACCTGAATGTTCAGCCATGTGATGCTGGGCGCCGATGATATCGAGGCGTCGAAGCGGTTTTATGATGCGGCGCTGGGTGCGCTGGGCGTGCGCCCGGGCTTTGCCGATCCCAAGGGGCGGGTGATCTATTCGCACGCCGGCGGCCTGTTCATCATCACCAAGCCGATCAACGGCGAACCGGCGACCTGCGCCAATGGCGGGACGCTGGGCTTTGCCGCGGCGTCGCCCGAACAGGCCGATGCCTTTCATGCGGCGGGCGCGGCCAATGGCGGCACCCCGTGCGAAGATCCGCCCGGCGTGCGCGAAGGTGCGGGGATGAAGCTGTATCTCGCTTATCTGCGCGATCCGGCGGGCAACAAGATCTGCGCCATGTACCGGATGCCGCAGTAAGACGGCGCGCATCGGGCCTGACGCGATGACCATCGAGCAGCTGTCCGCATGGCGGGCGCATGGCGGGGAGCAGGGCGTCTATCGCCATGCCTCCGCCGCGACCGGCACCGACATGGTGTTTTCCGTGTTCGTGCCGGATCATGCGCCGGGCGTGCGGCTGCCGGTCGTCTGGTATCTGTCGGGCCTGACCTGCACCCATGCCAATGTGACCGAAAAGGGCGAGTTTCGCGCGGCCTGCGCGGAACTCGGCCTGATCTTCATCGCCCCCGACACCTCGCCGCGCGGCGACGGCGTGGCGGATGATCCCGGCTATGATCTGGGGCAGGGGGCGGGGTTTTACGTCGATGCGGTGCGCGCGCCCTGGGCGCCGCATTTTGCGATGCGCCGCTATATCGAGGACGAGCTGCCGGCGCTGGTCGCCGGGCATTTCCCCGCCGACATGGCCCGCCAGTCGATCATGGGCCATTCGATGGGCGGGCATGGCGCGCTGACCATCGCGCTGCGCAATCCGGGGCGGTTCCGGGCGGTGTCGGCATTTGCGCCGATTGTCGCACCGTCGCAGGTGCCCTGGGGGCAGAAGGCGCTGGCCGCCTATCTGGGCGATGACCGGGCGGCGTGGCGCGCGCATGATGCGGTGGCGCTGATCGAGGATGGCGCGCGGCTGCCCGAGCTGCTGGTCGATCAGGGGCTGGCCGATGCGTTTCTGGATGAGCAGCTGCGGCCCGATCTGCTGGCGGCGGCTTGCGCCGATGCCGGCATCGCGCTCACGCTTCGCCGGCATATCGGCTATGATCACAGCTATTATTTCATATCCACGCTGATGGCGGATCAGCTCCGCTGGCATGCGGCGCGGCTGGCGGCCGTCGGGGTGCAGGCGGGATAGCAAGGCCGGTCCGCGCGTTCGGGCCGTGAAGGAGAAATGCCGTGTCGACGATTGATCAGCCGCTGAGCGGTGCCGCAAGCGCCGAAGACATCAAGGTCGGTGCCGCCCCGGCGGCCGGAACGGAGAATGTGGTGAACGAGATTGTGAAGTCCGCGACGCTGGCGAAGGAAGGCGAGGAAGCCGCCGAGGCCGGCAAGAATGCCGACAGCAACCGCAATGCCTGGATCGCCGCCGGCGTCGGCATCGGCTCGGCGGCGCTGGTCGCCGCCCTGCTTTACGCGAACAATCGCGGGCGCAACCGCAAAAAGGACTGATGCAGCCGCCGCCCCGGCGCGTTGCCGTGCCGGGGCGGGCTGAGATAGGCCGGGCCGGGATGGGCCGGGCCGAGATGGGACGGGGCCGGGGCGTTCAGGCGGCGAGACAGCGCATGTCGTCGGTTGCGTCGCTGCTCATGCCCTGTTCGAACTGCGCGCAATCGACCTCGCCCCCGCGCCCGCTGCTGAAGCGGCTGACGATCCGCCCGGTCGGGCGGAAGCCGAGCTTGCGCAGCACATGGCCCGATGCCGGATTGTCGAGCATGTGGCTGGCGCTCAGCCGCCGGACCTTCAGGCTGTCCTTGACGCCGGCGACGAACGCCCGCCCGGCTTCGGTCGCAAAGCCGAGGCCCCAGAAAGGACGCGCGATCCAATAGCCCAGCTCGGGCGCATCGCCGTCGCGCGCCGGGCCAAGGCCGATCCCGCCGACCAGCCGCGGCGCGCCGCGCGTGCGGGCAAAGATCAGCAGGTTCGGGTGGCGCGGATCGGGCGTGCGGGCGAGGAATTCCTCCGCATCGGCCAGCCCGTAAGGCCAGGGCGCATAGGCAAGGTTGCGGATCACCGCCTCGTCGCTGATCGCGCGGGCCAGGGCGGGCGCATCCTCGCGCCAGCCGGGCCTCAGCAGCAATCTTGGGGTGCGCGCGAACATCTCCACTCTCCCGTCTTCGTGGCTGCGCCTGTGCCGGATTTCGGTGACAGGGCAGCGACATGGCCATGAGGGAGATGGAAAAAAGGGAGGCGGGGGCAACCCGTCTCCCTCATCATCCGCCGCAGCGGACTATCGGGTCGCCCCAGGGACGACCCGTAATCACGGTCGTCCGTTACTCGGCCGCTTCGGCCATCATGTCGACCGAACAATATTTGCGACCAAGCTTGCCTTCGTGGAAACGCACACGGCCTTCGGCGGTCGCAAACAGGGTGTGGTCCTTGCCCAGCCCGACATTGCGGCCCGGATAGACCTTGGTCCCGCGCTGACGCACGATAATGTTGCCGGCGAGAACGGTCTCGCCGCCGAACTTCTTGACGCCGAGGCGGCGGCCAGCGGAGTCGCGGCCGTTGCGCGAGGAGCCGCCTGCTTTCTTATGTGCCATCTCTCGTTACCTTCTTTTCAGCTCGTTAAGGCCCAGGCTCAGGCGGCCGGAGCGGTGTCTTCGGCGGGCGCGGCCTTGGCGGCGCGCTTCTTGGCGGGCTTCGCCTCTTCGCCGCCGATCGACAGGATCTTCAGGATCGTGTGCTGCTGGCGATGGCCGTTCTTGCGGCGATAATTATGCCGACGGCGCTTCTTGAAGATGATGACCTTTTCGCCCTTGGCCTGGGCGACGATTTCCGCCGCCACGGTCAGGCCGTCAGTGGTCTTCAGCTCGCCGCCGTCGCCGGCCAGCAACACGTCGCCGAGCGTGATCCGCTCACCCGCCTCACCGGCGAGCTTTTCAACGACGATCTTGTCTCCTGCGGCAACGCGATACTGCTTGCCGCCCGTGCGCACGACTGCGAACATGGCCCTCATCACTCTTTCAAAGCTGGTCGCCGCGCGGGAATCCCCGCACGGGAAGAGCGCCCAGCTAGGCAAAACCGGCTCCCTTGTCAACCGCGCCAGGAGGATCGGGCCTTCGCTGTGCCGGCAGGAATGGACGCGGGCACCGATGCCACCCATATGGCAGCCCTGCACGATGGAGGACGGCCGGATGGACTTTGATTATGACCTGTTCGTGATCGGCGCGGGGTCGGGCGGGGTGCGCGCGGCGCGGGTGTCCGCCGCCTATGGCGCGCGCGTGGCCATTGCCGAGGATCATCAGGTCGGCGGCACCTGCGTGATCCGTGGCTGCGTGCCCAAAAAGCTGCTCGTCTATGGCGCGCATTTTGCCGAGGATCTGGCCGATGCGCGCCAGTTCGGCTGGAACGTGCCCGACTGCCGGTTCGACTGGGCGCGCCTGCGCGACACGGTGCTGGCCGAGGTCGCCCGGCTCAACCGCGCCTATACCGACACGCTCAACAACAACCGCGTCGAGATCATTCTGGAACGCGCCGTGGTCGCCGGGCCGAATCGCGTGCGGCTGGCGGGCGGGCGCGAGGTGACGGCGCGGCACATCCTGATCGCGACCGGTGCCTGGCCGGTGATCCCCGACGTGCCGGGGGCCGAACATGGCATCACGTCGAATGAGGTGTTCCATCTCGACACGCTGCCGCGCCGGGTGGTGATCGCCGGGGGCGGCTATATCGCCAACGAGTTTGCCGGCATCTTCCACCAGTTCGGCGCGCATGTGACGCTGATCAACCGCGGCGACACCATCCTGCGCGGCTATGACGAGGGGGTGCGCGACCGGCTGCTCCAGATCTCGATGACCAAGGGGATCGAGTTCCGCTTCAACACCGGCTTCGCCGACATTGCCCGGCGTGACGACGGCACCTTGTCCATCACGCTCAGCACCGGCGATGTGATCGAGGCCGATCTGCTGCTGTTCGCCACCGGCCGCGCGCCCAACACCAAAGGGCTTGGGCTGGCCGAGGCGGGCGTCGCGCTCGACGAACAGGGCGCGGTGATCGTCGATGCCGACAACCGCACCAATGTGCCGGGCATCCATGCGGTCGGCGATGTCACCAACCGGGTGCAGCTGACCCCGGTCGCGATCCGCGAGGGCCAGGCCTTTGCCGACACGCTGTTCGGCAACAAGCCGTGGCGCGTCGATTATGACTGCATTCCCGCCGCCGTGTTCAGCCATCCGCCGCTCGCCGGGGTCGGCCTGACCGAAAGCGAGGCCAGAAATCGGCTGGGCGCAGTCAAGGTCTATACCTCCGATTTCCGGCCGATGAAGAATGTGCTCGCCGGGCGCAACGAACGCGCGCTCTACAAGATGATCTGCGATCCGGTGACCGAACGGGTCGTCGGCCTGCACATGATCGGCCCGGACGCGCCCGAAATCCTTCAGGCGGCGGCGATCGCGGTCAAGGCCGGGCTGACCAAGCAGCAGTTCGACCAGACGGTCGCGCTGCACCCGTCAATGGCCGAGGAACTGGTGCTGATGCGCTGACTGGGGATGTCGTAGCTTCGCTGGGAAGAACGGCACCGGGATTTGTTTGTTGGGAAGAACGGCA
>DBAW01000239.1:8537-17712 GCA_002291855.1 Sphingomonas sp. UBA1000 | reverse complement strand
TCGCGAACCAGCGCATCACCTGCGCGAGCAGCCACGGCTTGCCATAGGCGCCCCGGCCGATCATCACCCCGTCCGCGCCCGATTGCGCCAGCGCCTGTTCGGCATCGGCGATCGAACAGATATCGCCATTGACGATCACCGGCACCTTCACCGCCTGCTTGACGCGCGCGACGAACGCCCAGTCGGCCTCGCCCTTGTACATCTGGCAGCGGGTGCGGCCGTGCACGGTGATCATCTTCACGCCCAGATCCTCGGCGATGCGCGCCAGTTCGGGGGCATTGAGGCTCTGATGGTCCCAGCCCATCCGCATCTTGAGCGTCACCGGGCGGCTGACCGCCTTCACCGTCGCCTCGATGATCGCGGCGGCGAGCGGCAGATCGCGCATCAGCGCCGACCCGGCATCGCCATTCACCACCTTCTTGACCGGGCAGCCCATGTTGATGTCGATGATCGCGGCCCCGCGATCCTCGTTCAGGCGCGCCGCTTCGGCCATTTCGCGCGGGCTGCACCCGGCCAGCTGCATCGACACCGGTTCCTCGATCGGGTCCCAGGCGGCCTTTTGCAGCGACTGGCGGGTCTCGCGGATCATCGCCTGGCTGGCGATCATCTCGGTCACGTTCAGCCCCGATCCGTAACGGCGCACGATCCGCCGGAACGGCAGATCGGTGACGCCGGTCATCGGCGCCAGCAGCACGGGGCTTTCGATCCGCACCGGACCGATCTCGATGGGCTTCAGTCGCGACATGATGTGCCTTGAAAAGAGGCAGTCCCATAGCGGTGTCGGGCCTTTCCGACAAGGCGCAAGCCGTCTATCGCCCGGGGCATGACCGATATGATCGCAGTGATCGTTGCCGCCGGGCGCGGTGAGCGCGCAGGCGGCGGCCTGCCCAAGCAATATCGCGCGCTGGCGGGCATGCCGCTGATCGCCCATGCCCATGACGGGCTAATGCGCCATCCGCGCGTCGGCGGCGTGGTGCTGGTCGTGGCCGAAGGTGCCGAGGAGATGGCACATGCGGCACTCGACGGCCGGCCGGTGCTGGCGATGGTCGCGGGCGGGGCGACGCGGTGTGCCTCGGTCGCGGCGGGGCTGGAGGCGGTCGCAGCGCTCGGGCACGGCGCGCGGGTGCTGATCCATGACGCCGCCCGCCCGCTGGTTCCGGTCGCGGTGATCGACCGGCTGGCCGCCGCGCTCGACGATGCGGCCGGCGCGGTGCCGGTGCTGCCGGTTGCCGACACGCTCGCCCGTGGCGAGGCGGGCACGCTTGGCGACATCGTGCCGCGCGACGGGTTGCAGCGGGTGCAGACGCCACAGGCGTTCCGGCTGGACGCGATCCTTGCCGCCCATCGCGGCTGGGCGGGTGCCGAGGAACCGACCGACGATGCCCAGATGCTGCGCGCGCTGGGGCAGCCGGTCGCGCTGGTCGCCGGCGACGCGGTGCTCGACAAGATCACCCACCCGGCCGATTTCGACCGCGCCGAGACCTGGTTGGCGGCGGCGAGCAGCTGGCGCACCGGCATGGGCTATGACGTCCACCGGCTGGGCGACGGCTATCCGCTGTGGCTCGGCGGGATCAACATTCCCCATGATAAGGGGCTGATCGGCCATTCGGATGCCGATGTCGCGCTGCATGCGCTGACCGATGCGGTGCTCGGCGCGATCGGCGATGGCGATATCGGCAGCCATTTCCCGCCCAGCGATCCGCAATGGCGCGGCGCGGCCTCGTCACGCTTTCTGGAACATGCCGCGCTGCGCGTCGCGCGTGCCGGCGGGCGGATCGAGCATGTCGATCTGACCATCATTTGCGAGGCACCCCGGATCGGCCCATATCGGGACGCCATCCGCGCGCACATTGCCGGGCTGTTGCGGCTTCCCGAAGGGCGGATTAGCGTCAAGGCAACGACCACGGAGCGGCTGGGCTTTACCGGCCGGGGCGAAGGCATTGCCGCCCAGGCCGTGGCCACAGTGCGGATCATCGACGCTCTGGCATGACCGGCCGGCGCCGCGTCACCTGCCCTTCGGCATGGTGCAACGCGGTTGCCGCAATCGCCGGTTATCCGGGGCCGAGGGAGGTTTTGGAATGACGGATTATCTGCTGCCCGAACAGCTGCGCGAGGCTGCGCGCGCGGTCATCGAGGCCAATCGCGCTGCCGGGCGGCGCATCGCGGTGGCCGAAAGCTGCACCGGCGGGCTGGTGAGTGCCGCGCTGACCGAGATTGCCGGGTCGTCCGACGTGTTCGAAACCAGCTTCGTCACCTATTCGAACGAAGCGAAGATGGATCTGCTGTCGGTCAGCCTCGACGTGCTCGAAACCTTCGGCTCGGTGTCGGTCGCCGTCGCCTGGGCGATGGCGCAGGGCGCGCTCGCCCGGTCGCGCGCCGATGTCACCGTGGCGATCACCGGCGTTGCGGGGCCGGGCGGCGGCACCGAGAAAAAGCCGGTCGGCACCGTGGTGTTCGCCCGCGCCGAACGCGATGCCGCGCCCGATCAGGTCAAGGCCGAGCGGCGCGAGTTCGGCGATCTGGGCCGGGGCGGAATCCGGCTTCAGGCGGCGTTGTGCGCGCTTGAACTGCTGATGCCAGAGGCGTCGGTCGCGCCGGAATAAAGGGCAGCGGCCCGCGCCTCGAACGCGCCGATCATCTTGCGCAGCGCGGTGTCGAACATCTGGCCGGCAATCGCTTCGAACAGCCGGTTGCGGAACGCGAAATCGACGGTGAAATCGACCAGCGTGCCGCCCTGCCCGTCCGGCCGGAAGACCCATTCATTGCTGAGATGCTTGAGCGGCCCGTCGAGATAATCGACGGTGATGCGCGCCGGCCGCGTCTTGTGGACGCGGCTGGTAAAGCGTTCGCGCAGCGCCTTGAATCCGACGATCAGGTCGGCAACCATTTCGGTATCGCTGTCCGACCGGACCCGCACTGCCGCGACCCAGGGCAGAAACTCGCCATAGCGCGCGACATCGGCGACCAGGTCGAACATCTGCTCCGGCGAATAGGGCAGCTGCCGGGTCTCGCTGTGGCGCGGCACCGCGATCAGCGCCCCAGACGGGCGTTGCGCGCCGCGCGCAACCGCTCGAAATCCTCGCCGGCATGATAGCTCGACCGGGTGAGCGGCGACGAGGCGACGAGCAGAAAGCCCTTGGCGCGGGCAATCGCCGCATAGGCATTGAACGCCTGCGGGGTCACGAACTCGGCAACCTTGGCATGGCGCGGCGTGGGCTGGAGATACTGGCCCATCGTCAGGAAATCGACATCGGCGGAGCGCATGTCGTCCATCACCTGATGCACCTCCAGCCGCTCCTCGCCCAGCCCGAGCATGATGCCCGATTTGGTGAAGATCGTCGGATCGAGCCGCTTGACCTGTTCGAGCAGGCGCAGCGACGCATAATAGCGCGCACCCGGCCGGATCGTCGGGTAGAGCCGGGGCACCGTTTCCAGATTGTGATTGTAGACGTCGGGCCGCGCGGCGACGATCGCCTCGACCGCCGCTTCATGCTTGTTGCGGAAATCGGGCGTCAGGATCTCGATGGTGGTCGACGGCGTCGTGCGGCGCAGCGCCTCGATCACCTTGACGAACTGGCTGGCACCGCCATCGGGCAGATCGTCGCGGTCGACCGAGGTGATGACAATGTGCTGCAGCCCCATTTCGGCGGCGGCGTCGGCGACATGCTGCGGCTCCTTGGGATCGACGGCGCGGGGCATGCCGGTCTTGACGTTGCAGAACGCGCAGGCGCGCGTGCAGACATCGCCCAGGATCATCACGGTCGCATGTTTCTTGGTCCAGCATTCGCCGATATTCGGGCAGGCGGCCTCCTCGCACACGGTCGCAAGGTTCAGCCGCCGCATCAGCGCGCGGGTCTCGGCAAAGCCGGTGCTGGTCGGCGCCTTGACGCGGATCCAGTCGGGCTTGCGGATGCGCGGCGCGCGCGGCTCGGTCGAAAGCGGTTCGGTCATGAGCGTGCAGATAGCGATCCGGTGCCGGCCTTGCCACCCCCGGCGCGCGGCCTTAACCGCAACCGTGATGAAACAGGGATTTGAGGCGCTGATCGCGGGCTATCGCCGGTTCCATGACTCCGGCTGGACCACGCAGCGCGAACGCTGGGCCGCCCTGTCGGAGGCCCAGACGCCGCAGGTGATGGTGATTGCCTGTTCCGACAGCCGGGTCGATCCGGCGCAGATTTTCGACACCTCGCCGGGCGAGATGTTCGTCGTGCGCAACGTCGCCGCGCTGGTGCCGCCGTTCGAACAGGGCGGCGGGCATCACGGCGTGTCGGCGGCGCTTGAGTTCGCGGTGACGCAGCTCCGGGTACGCGACATCGTCGTCATGGGGCACGGGGCCTGTGGCGGGGTGAGCGCCGCGCTCAGCCACCGGTTCGAATCATCGGCTCCGGGCGATGGCGGTTTCATCCATGACTGGATCGGCCTGCTCGATCAGGCGCGACAGCGCGTCTTGGCCGAACATGGCGACGGGCCGGATGCAATTGCGGCGCTGGAACGCGAAAGCGTGCGGGTGAGCCTTGCCAATCTGCGCAGCTTCCCGTTCATCGCCCCGCGCGAGGCGGCGGGCGCACTGCGCCTGCACGGCGCGATCTTCTCAATCGCGGACGGGTTGCTGAGCCTGCTCGACCCGGCGGATGGCGCGTTCAGGCCGCTGACGCCTGCCGGTTGATCGATATGCCGGCTGATCGATAAGCCGGCTGATCCAGATGGTGGCCGGCACCGCGCCCCGTGACGCGGTGCCGGCAGATCCGACTTACTTCTTGCCGAGCGTGAGGCCGCCAAAGCGCTTGTTGAAGCGCGCGACCTGACCACCGGCGTCGAGCAGGCGCTGGGTACCGCCCGTCCAGGCCGGATGGGCCAGCGGGTCGATTTCGAGGACCATGGTGTCGCCTTCCTTGCCCCAGGTCGAGCGGGTCTCGTAGACGGTGCCGTCGGTCATCTGCACCTTGATCATGTGATAGTCGGGGTGGATGTTCTTCTTCATGCGCCTTGCTCCGTCAGGGCTGGTTTCCGACCAGCCGGATCAATGGAAGGCGGGCCGGTAGCAGAACCGGCCCGGTGGTTCAACCGATGAGCGTTCCCGCCCTGCCTCAGGCGGGGGAGTCGGCGATCATGGCCGTGAACGACGCCTCGGCGGCCAGTTCGCCGTCGACCAGCGCGCGGCCGGCGAACTTGCACACCCGCGCGCGCTTCTGGACGAAGCTGACCTCGAGGCGCAGCAGCACCCCCGGTTCGACCGGCTTGCGGAACTTCGCATTCTCGATCGCCATGAAATAGACGAGCTTGCCCGTCCCCGCGAGTTCGAGCGTCTCGATCGCCAGCACACCGGCCGCCTGCGCCAGCGCCTCAACGATCAGCACGCCGGGCATGATCGGCCGGCCGGGGAAATGCCCCTGGAAGAACGGTTCGTTGAACGACACCGCCTTGATCGCCGCAATCGACTGGTCGGGGACCAGGCTTTCGACCCGGTCCACGAGTAGCATCGGATAGCGGTGCGGCAGCGCCGCGAGCACGCGGGTGATATCCAGCGGCCCGCGTTCGACCGCCTCACCGGCCATGATCAGCGGCCCTGGGGCTGCTGCTGGCCGGGCTGCTGCGCCGGCTGGGGCAGCGGGGTCACGCTGACGCTGGGCAGCTGGGTGTTGAGCTGGGCGAGCACGTCGTTGGTCAGGTCAACGGCCGGCGCGACTGCCAGCACCGACCCGCGGTCGAGCACGACGCTCGCGCCGCGCGCGGTGAGCGTGGCGTCGATGATCGGCCCGAGGCGCTGGTTGATCTGCTGCAGCACATGCTGCTGGATCGAGCGCAGATTCTGTTCGCCGCGGCTCAGTTCCTCATTGGCCTGGTTCTGGCGGGTCTGGAGCGCCTGAATACGCTGCTGGAGCGCGGCATCGGGCTGCTTGCCCTGCAGCGCCTGCACCTGGGTCTGGAGCTGCTGCGCCTCGGTCTGCAGCGGTGCGGCCAGCGTCTGCTGGCGCTGCTGAAGCTGCTGGACCTGCGCCTGCAGCTGGGTCTGCGCGGCGCGGCAGGCCGTGCATTCGCGCAGGATGCGGTCGGTATCGACAACCGCGATGGTCGCGTTGGGCAGCTTCTGCGCGACGGCCGGAGCGGCGGAGAGCGCGAGCGCGGCAAGCGCGATGGTGGTGAGCTTGGTCATCAGAACTGGGTCCCTACGTTGAAAGTGATGAGCTGGGGATCGTCGCCCGGCTGGGTAACAAGCGCCTTGGCGATGTCGATACGCAGCGGGCCGAATGGCGAGTTCCAGTTGACCCCGAAGCCGGCCGACACGCGCGGCTTCCAGGTGTCGCCCAGAAACTGCTCGTCGAACGCCGGCAGCACGGTCGAGCCGGTCGGGCAGGCACCGCCGGCCGCCGGGAAGGACAGCTGGCCGGTTGCGATGTTGCGGCACTTGGCCTTGATCACGCCGTCCGCCGGATCGCGGAAGGTTTCGCGCGACGTCGTTTGCGGCCGCCTGACCCCGAACACCGAACCGATATCGACGAACAGCGACGGCCGGATGCCCAGCTCGCGGATCCCCGCGCCCAGCGGCAGCGGCATCTCGATCTTGGCGAGATAATAAGCGCGGCCGCCAAGCGAGTCGTCGGCGAGCAGTTCGCGCCGCCGGCCGATGATCGGCTCGCCATTTTCGTCCAGCTGGTAGCGCAGCACGCGCGGACCGACGCCGCGAATCTCGAAGCCGCGGAACTGTGGCTGCCCGAGGAAGAAGCGGTCGATGATCCGCACCGGCTCGATCGCATTGCCCTGCTCGTCGCGCTGAGTGCGGTTGAACGAGCGGATATAGCCGCCCTCCAGCCCGAAGTTCAGGACGAAACCGCGGCCGAGATTGACATATTTGTCGGCGTTCAGGCGGCTGCGCAGATAGCGGATGCTGCCGCCTAGGCCGGCAAAGTCCTGATTCCAGGTGATGCGGCTGCCGCGCGTCGGGCGGATGCCATTGTCGAGCGTCGAATAGACGATCGAATAGCCGATCGACGAGGTCGACTGCTGGCCGATGGTGTCGCACAGGAAGCGCCCGGCCAGGAACGGATCGCAGCGCCCGCCGGTGAAGAAGTCCTGCGCCAGCGACACATCGTCGATGCTGAAGTTATAGCGCGCCTGGAACTGCATATATTCGGTCAGCGGCACGCCGAGGCGCAGCTGGAACCCGGTCGACACCTGGCTGTAGGTGGTGTTGCGCTGGTTCCCGCCGATAAAGTTGAACTGGTTGAAATCGCGTCGGAAAATGTTGCCGCCAAGGGCGATGTTGCGATCGAGCAGATAGGGTTCGGTAAAGCCCAGTTCGACCGATTTGTTGAACTGCGAATAATTGACCGACGCGCTGACCGACTGGCCGCGCCCGCGGAAGTTGTTCTGCGAGATCCCGGCATTGACGATGAACCGCTCAAGGCTGGAGAAACCCGCCGAGAGCGTAAGTTCGCCGGTCGGCTTTTCCTCGAGGTTCGCTTCGAGCACGACGCGGTCCGGGCCGGATCCGGGTTTCTGCTCGATGTCGAACTTTTCCTGAAAATAGCCGAGCGACTGAATCCGGTCCTTCGAACGCTTGACGAGGAAGGCGTTGAACGCGTCGCCTTCCTGCAGGCGGAACTCGCGCCGGATCACCTTGTCCTGCGTGATGGTATTGCCGTTGATGTCGATGCGCTCGACATAGACGCGAGGCGTCTCGGCGACCTGAAAGGTCAGCTCCATCGTCCGCGTTTCGGCGTCGCGGTTGAAGTTCGGCTCGACCTGGGCAAACGCATAGCCGAGCAGGCCGGCGGTCTCGCTGATCGAGTTGACCGTGTCTTCGACCTGCTTGGCGTTGTACCAGTCGCCCGCCTTCATCGGCAGCAGCGACTTGACGAAATCGGGCTTGAAGTCGCGCAGCTCGCTTTCGACTTTCACCTCGCCGAATTTATACCGCTCGCCTTCCTCGATCACATAAGTGATGATGAAGTCTTCCTTGTCCGGCGTCAGTTCGGCGACTGCCGAGACGACGCGGAAGTCGGCATAGCCTTCGGTCAGGTAGAACTGGCGCAGCTTCTGCTGGTCATAGGCCAGACGGTCGGGATCGTAGCTGGTGTTGGAGCTGAAAAAACTGGTGATGCGCGTCTGCTTGGTCGCCATTTCGCCGCGCAGGCGATCGGCGCTGAATTTGTCATTGCCGATGATGTTGATCTGGCGGACCTTGGATTTCGGCCCTTCGGAGATCGCATAGACGATATCGACCCGGTTCTGGTCGAGCATCACCATCTGCGGCTCGACGGTCGCGGCGAACCGGCCCTGACGGCGATACAGCTCGATGATCCGGGCGACATCGGCGCGAACTTTGGAGCGGGTGAAGATCTGCCGCGGCGCGAGGCGGATCTCCTTCAGGATCTTGTCTTCCTTCAGCCGCTTGTTGCCCTCGAAAATGATGCGGTTGATGACCGGGTTTTCCTTCACCTCGATCGTCACCACACCGGCCGCGGTCTCGCGCACCGTCACATCGGCGAACAGCTCGGTCTCGAACAGGTCCTTGATCGCCTGATCGCCGACTTCGGCCGTGTAGAGCTGGCCGGGGCGCAGCTTCACATAGGACCGCACCGTATCCGGCTCGATCCGCTGCGAGCCGACGACATTGACCTGGGTGATGATGTCGCCCTGCGGCGCGGGCACGAACACCGGTGCGGGCGGCGGCGCGGCGGTGGACGGAGCGCCCACCGTCTGCGCGATTGCGACGGACGGGCAAATGGTGCCCGCAAGCAGGGCCGCAACCGCGCGTCTGCCAAATGGATGAAATGCTGTCGCCGTCACCAAAATACCCTTGGACGAAAATGAGAGTCCCGCGCCCACCGCGCGCCCTGCCCGATGGCGTCTAACCGATCAACCCCGCCAGCCCCCGCCAGAGACCAAAAGCCGCCAGATCGTTGAACGTCACGAACAGCATCAGCGACAGCAGCAGCACCAGCCCCGAACGATAGGCCCATTGCTGCACCTCGGCGTCGACCGGCTTCCGCCACAGCGCCTCGATCGCATAGAACAGCAAATGGCCGCCATCGAGCATCGGGACCGGCAGCAGGTTGATGAAGCCGAGATTGATCGAAATCAGCGCGATCAGATAGGCGAGACCGGTCAGCCCGGCACTCGCCGCTTCGCCCGAAAACTGGGCGATGCGCAGCGGGCCGCCCAGCTCGCTCAC
>DBAW01000239.1:0-8136 GCA_002291855.1 Sphingomonas sp. UBA1000 | reverse complement strand
CGACCGCGACGCCCGGCGCCTCGGCCAGCGACAGACGCTCGACCACCGGCGTCGGCGAGGTGATGCCCATGCGGCCGAAAGCATAGCGATTGCCGAACCGGTCGGCCTTGTATTGCACCGCCGGGATCGCGGTGACGGTGCGCGTCCGGCCGCCGCGTTCGATGTCGAAGCGGATCGGCATGGCCGGCCGCGCGACGACATATTCGGCAATATCACCGAAATCATCGACGGCGCGCCCGTCGACCGCGCGGATGCGGTCGCCGGCGCGGATGCCGGCGCTGGCCGCCGCGCTGCCCGGCTGGACAGTCCCGGCGACCGGGGGCGTGCGGTTGACCCCGACCAGCATGGCAAAGGCGGCAAGGATCAGCACCGCGACGATGAAGTTCGCCACCGGCCCGGCAGCGACGATGATCGCCCGCTGCCACAGCGGCTTGGCCTGAAAAGTCTGTGCCCGCTCCTCGGCCGGCAGCGCCAGCCAGGCCGGATCGGGTTCGCTGCCCGCGTTCAGATCGCCGGCAAAGCGCACATAGCCGCCCAGCGGCAGCCAGCCAAAGGTCCAGCGGGTGCCGCGCCGGTCGGTCAGCCCGAACAGCTCGCGCCCGAAGCCGATGGCGAACACCTCCGCCTTCACGCCGAACAGCCGCCCGGCGAGATAATGGCCCAGCTCGTGCAGGAACACGAGCGGGCCGATCACGCCAAGGAAGGCGAGGACCGTCAGCAGCACGCCGGGAGACTGGGTCAATCGACAAACACCTTCATCGCGGCTTCTGCCTGCCTGCGCGCGGCTTGATCGATGCTGAACACATCGTCGATCGATCGCGGCGCGGGCGGATCATAGCGGCCGAGCGTTTCCTCGACAATTGCAGCAATGTCGAGAAAGCCGATCCGACGGCCCAGAAACGCCGCCACCGCCACTTCATTGGCGGCATTGAGGATCGCCGGGCGCGCGCCACAGGCACGCACCGCATCGCGCGCGAGCCGGAGCGCGGGAAAGCGGTCCTCGTCCGGGGCCTCGAAATCCAGCCGGCCGTGCCGGACGAGATCGAGCCGCTCGGCGCGCGTCGTCATCCGGTCAGGCCAGGCGAGCGTATAGGCGATGGGCGTGCGCATGTCGGGCGTGCCCAGCTGCGCCAGCACCGATCCGTCGACATATTCGACCATCGAATGGATGACCGATTGCGGGTGAACGAGAATCTCGATCCGCTCATGCGGCACCGGGAACAGCCGCGCCGCCTCGATCAGCTCCAGCCCCTTGTTCATCATCGTCGCCGAATCGACCGAAATCTTGGCCCCCATCGACCAGTTCGGATGGCGGACCGCCTGTTCCGGGGTCATGGCGGCCATTTCAGCGCGCGAACAGGCGCGGAACGGCCCGCCGCTCGCCGTCAGCAGGATGCGGGCCACCCGGTCGGGCCGGTCATGATCGAAACACTGCCAGATCGCATTATGCTCGGAATCAACCGGCAGGATCCGCGCTCCGGTGCGCGCGGCCGCCGCCGTCATCAGCGCGCCCGCCGACACCAGAGCTTCCTTGTTGGCAAGCGCGACGATGCCGCCCGCCTCGATCGCTGCCATCACCGGCGGCAGGCCGGCACAGCCGACGATCGCCGCCATCGTCCAGTCCGCCCCGGCGCGGGCGGCATCGACCAAGGCCCCTGCCCCGGCTGCCGCGGCAATGCCCGTGCCCGCCAGCGCCGCCTGAAGCTCGCCCAGCAGCGATTCCTCGCCGATCACCGCCAGCCGCGCCGATGTGCGCCTCGCCGCCGCCGCCAGCCCCTGCACGTCGCGATTGGCGGTCAGCGCGACCACCTCGAACCGCCCCGGCTCCTGCTCGACCAGATCGAGGGTCGATGTGCCGATGGACCCGGTGGCCCCGAAAATCGAGATTGTCTTTGTCATAGCATCCGTTGGACGAGGATCAGACCCGCCGCGACCGGCGCGGCCGTGACCAGACCGTCAAGCCGGTCCATCACGCCGCCATGCCCCGGCAATATCCGCCCACTGTCCTTCACCCCCGCACGGCGCTTGAGCGCGCTTTCGAACAGGTCGCCCGCCTGGGCGACCACCGCCAGCACCGGGCTGAGCAGCGCCAGCGCCAGCGGCAATTCCAGAAAGCGCCAGAGAATGAGCCCGAATGCAAGCGCCGCGATCACGCCCCCGCCCAGCCCGGCCCAGGTCTTGTTGGGGCTGATCGCCGGCGCGAGCTTCGGCCCGCCGATCGTCCGTCCGGCGAAATAGGCGCCGATATCGGTCGCCCACACGCCGGCAAGCACCCACAGGCACAGCAGCAGCCCGCGCGCTTCCCCCCGGATGAACACCAGAGCGACCGCCGGCAGCACGACGTAAAGCACGCCAAGCCCCAGCCGCACCCGCCCCGTCACGCCCGCCGTGACGAGCGCGGCGGCAACGCCAAGGCCAAGGGCAAGCCCGCCCGGCCCGGCCGCGACCGGCGGCGGCGCAAGGATCGCCAGCGGCACACAGGCGGCAAACAGCGCGGCCCGGCGGGCACGGGGGTCGGCTTCGGCCAGATCGCACCATTCGGCGAGCATCAGCATCGCCGCCGTCGCGATCAGCAGCCACAGCCCGACCGGCCCGGCCCAGAGTGCGAGCAGCGCCACCGCGATCAGCACGACGCCGACCGCGCTGCGCACGCCGAGATCGGAACCTGATTTGCCGGCGGTCATAGCCCGCCGAAGCGGCGCTCCCGCCGGGCGAAATCGTCCAGCGCCTGCGCCAGCCGGTCACCATTGAAATCGGGCCACAGCGCATCGACGAACAGCAGCTCGGCATAGGCGCATTGCCAGAGCAGAAAGTTCGACAGCCGGTGTTCGCCCGATG
Organism: Sphingomonas sp. UBA1000; assembly: GCA_002291855.1. Lineage (GTDB taxonomy): Bacteria > Pseudomonadota > Alphaproteobacteria > Sphingomonadales > Sphingomonadaceae > Sphingomonas_B. Next base: position 5,298 of record DBAW01000239.1, on the reverse strand, counting down.
TGCGGATCAGCAGATCGACGGGCGGCAGGCCATGCGTCGCCAGTTCGGATTCGATATGGGCCGGGCCGATCTCGGCCGGGTCGAGTTCGCCGCGCGCACAGCGTTCGGCCACCCGCCGCGTCGCCTCGACCAGTTCATTCTGCGCGCCGTAATTGAGCGCCACGACCAAAGTGGTGCCGCGATTGTCGGCAGTGCGCGCCAGCGCCCCGTCGATCAGCCGCACCAGATCGGGGCTGAGCGCGCGGTAATCGCCGATCACCCGCAGCCTGACCCCGGCCTGTGCCAGTTCCTCGATATCGGCGAGGATGAAATGGCGCAGCAGCCCCATCAGATCGGCCACTTCCTCGGCCGGACGCCGCCAGTTTTCCGACGAAAAGGCGTAAAGCGTCAGCACCTCGATGCCCAGATCGCCCGCCGCGCGCACGACATTGCGCGCCGCCTCGACACCCTTGCGGTGGCCGGCGACGCGCGGCAGCCGGCGTTTCTTCGCCCAGCGGCCATTGCCGTCCATGATGATCGCGACATGGCGCGGCCCGGTAGGCTCGCCCCCCGCCCCGGGCATGGCCGCGTCCGCCGTTGCCGGCGGCGCGGACAGGGGGGCGCCCTGACCGGTCACTTGCCGAGGATTTCCTTTTCCTTCGCCTGCGCGGCGGCGTCGATCTCGGCGATCGTCGCATCGGTCATCTTCTGCACGTCGGTTTCGGCGCGCTTGCGCTCGTCCTCGCTCAGGCCGTTCTTCTTTTCGTCGGTCTTGAGCGCGTCCATCCCGTCGCGGCGCACATTGCGCACCGCGATGCGCGCCTTTTCGGCATATTGGCCGGCAAGCTTGGCCAGCTCGCGGCGGCGCTCTTCGGTCAGGTCGGGGATCGGCAGGCGCAGCGTCTGCCCATCGACAATGGGGTTGAGGCCAAGCCCCGCCGAACGGATGGCCTTGTCCACCGGCCCGACATTGGTCCGGTCCCACACCTGCACCGACAGCATGCGCGGTTCGGGCGCGGACACGGTCGCGACCTGATTGAGCGGCATGTTCGCGCCATAGACCTCGACCTGCACCGGATCGAGCAGCGACGTCGATGCGCGGCCCGTGCGCAGACCGGTCAGATCATGCTTCAGCGCTTCGACCGCGCCGTGCATGCGCCGTTCCAGATCGGCCTTGTCATAAGCGGGCATCACTCAAGCTCCTTCGTTCTGAACGATCGTGGCCACGCCCTCACCGCGCAGCACCTGGGCCAGATTGCCCTGTTCGCGGATGTTGAACACCACGATCGGGATGTCATTGTCGCGGCACAGCGCAATGGCGCTGGCGTCCATGACCTTGAGGTCGTCCGACAACACCTTGCTGAACGCCACGGTTTCATAACGGGTCGCGCCGGCGACCTTTTTCGGATCGGCGTCGTAAACGCCATCGACCGACGTGCCCTTGAACAGCGCGTCGCAGTTCATTTCGGCCGCGCGCAGCGCAGCGCCGCTGTCGGTGGTGAAGAACGGGCTGCCGACGCCGGCGGCGAAGATCACGATCCGGCCCTTTTCCAGATGGCGCTGGGCGCGGCGGCGGATGTACGGCTCGCACACCGATGCCATCGGGATCGCGGACTGGACGCGGGTGTCGACACCGATCTGCTCAAGCGCATTTTGAAGCGCGAGCGCGTTCATCACCGTCGCCAGCATGCCCATATAATCGGCGGTCGCGCGTTCAAAGCCCTTGGCGGCGGCGGCGAGGCCGCGAAAGATATTGCCCCCGCCGACCACGACGCAGATCTCGTGCCCTGCCTCCTTGGCGGCGGCGATCTCGCCGGCAACGCGGGCGACAGTGTCGGGATCGATGCCGAACTGGCCCGGCCCCATCAGCACCTCGCCGGACAGCTTCAGGAGAACACGGTTGAAGCGCGGGCGGGTCATGGTCGGTCCGATCGGGTTCGGTTCGGTGTGGCGCGCGACCTTAGTGGCGGCGGCGCGGAAATCCAAGCGTGTCGGGCGGGCAGCGCCGCGCCCCTTGAGCCACCGGATTGGGAAACGGGCGATGGCCTCACCCGTCCGGTGACAACCGGGCCGGCTTATCGCCGGCCCGGCATCATCGTCAGGCCGACTTCAGCCCGGCGGTCGCGGCGACTTCGGCGGCGAAGTCGCTCTGCTGCTTTTCAATGCCTTCGCCCAGCTGGAAGCGGACGAAATCCTTGATCGCGATCGAACCGCCAGCGGCCTTGGCTTCGGCGGCGACCACGTCCTGCACCGGCGTCTTGCCGTCGATCACGAACGCCTGGGTGAGCAACGCATTTTCCTTGCGGAACTTCTCGACCGGGCCGTTGATGATCTTCTCGGCCACTTCCGGCGGCTTGCCGGCGATCTTGTCGGCGGCCTTTTCACGGGCGATGGCGGCTTCACGCTCGATCAGCGCCGGATCGATCAGGTCGCCGGTCAGCGCCAGCGGAAAGGCGGCGGCGATGTGCATCGCCAGCTGCTTGCCAAGCGCCTCGATGCGGTCGACCGGGGCATTGCCCTCGAGCGCGACGAGCACGCCGATCTTGCCCAGGCCCGGCGCGGCGGCGTTGTGCACATAGGACACGACGGCACCTTCGCTCACTTCGAGCACGCGGGCGCGGCGCAGCGACTGATTCTCGCCGATGGTGGCGATGTTGGCGGTCAGCGCGTCCTGCACGCTGCCACCGGCCGGCACGGCGGCGGCGAGCAGCGCCTCGACGCTTTCACCGGTGCCGAGCGCGATCTGGGTGACGTCGCGCACGAACGACTGGAACTGATCGTTCTTGGCGACGAAATCGGTTTCCGAGTTGACCTCGACAACCGCACCGCGCGTGCCCGACACGGCAACGCCGACCAGACCTTCAGCGGCCGTGCGCCCGGCCTTCTTGGCAGCCGCGGCGAGGCCCTTGGTGCGCAGCCAGTCGATGGCGGCTTCGATATCACCACCGGTTTCGTTGAGCGCCTTTTTGCAGTCCATCATGCCGGCACCGGAGCGCTCGCGCAGCTCCTTGACCGTTGCAGCCGTAATCTCCGCCATCATCTGGCTCCTTCCTGGCTTGGGTTTGGCCCAGCGGCGCTCCGCGCTCTGCCGGGCAGCTGTGACAAAATCGGGAAACTGGCGCGGGCGACGATCAATCGCCGCCCGCGCCCGTCAATCGGCCTCAGGCGGCCGCGTCTTCGCCGAGCACTTCCTCGGCCGGCGGCGTGTCCATCGCGCCGAGATCGACGCCGCGCTGCGCGGCACCGGCCTGACCACCACGGGTCGCGGCCTGGGCAATCGCCTCGCAATAGAGGCGGATCGCGCGGCTGGCATCGTCATTGCCCGGCACCGGGAAGGCGATGCCGTCGGGCGAGACGTTCGAATCGAGGATCGCGACGACCGGAATGCCGAGCGTGTTGGCTTCCTTGATCGCCAGCTCTTCCTTGTTGGCGTCGATCACGAACATGACATCGGGAATGCCGCCCATGTCGCGGATGCCGCCCAGCGACAGCTCGAACTTGTCGCGCTCGCGGGTCAGCTGCAGCACTTCCTTCTTGGTCAGGCCGTGCGTGTCGCCCGCCAGCTGCTCTTCCAGCGCCTTGAAGCGCTTGATCGAGTTCGAAATCGTCTTCCAGTTGGTGAGCATGCCGCCCAGCCAGCGATGGTTGACATAATGCTGGCCGGCGCGGCGCGCGGCCTCGGCAATCGGCTCCTGCGCCTGACGCTTGGTGCCGACGAACAGCACCTTGCCGCCGGCCGCGACCGTCTGGCTGACAAAGTCGAGCGCGCGCGCGAACAGCGGCACGGTCTGCGACAGGTCGAGGATGTGAACGCCGTTCCGCTCGCCGTAGATGTACGGCTTCATCTTCGGATTCCAGCGATGCGTCTGATGGCCGAAATGCGCGCCGGCTTCGATAAGCGCCTGAAGGGAGACGGTGGGAACCGCCATGGTCTTTCTCCTACCCGGTTGAACCTCTGAGTGCCTGGAACCGGGTTGCCCCGGCACCGGTATGTACGGCGCTCATGTGGAATGGGCGGCGCATTAGCCGCGCCGGACAGGAAATGCAAGGGTTGACAACGCCGGAACAAAGAACGAACAAGAGCCAACGGAACAAATGGAGGCCAAGATGCTCGCCCTCGCCGCCAACCTGACTGTCGCCCATGTGATTGCCGCGTTCGTCTTTTCGCTGCTGCTGGCCGGGGGGCTTGGCCTCATCGCCGCGCTCGTGCTGCGCGATCTGCCGCGCATCCGCGCTGCGCTGGCTCCGGTGCATGTTCCGGCCGTTGCCGCCGACCGGCCGGTCAGGCCGGCGGGGCGGCGGGCTCAGCCGTTCATTCAGGCCGGGCCGCTGCGGGCATCGCGGCTTGCCGCTGCCGCCTGACCCGCGCATAGGAACGGATGCTGAACGGAATCAGCGCCAGATAAAGCCCGGTGATGACGGTGAGCGTGACCCACGGGTCAGACACCAGCGCCCCGCCGAGCAGCGCGACTCCGGCAATCGCCTCCAGCCTGATTCCGCGGCGCAGGCGCAGCGACGACCAGCTGTAAGTGGCGACGTTCGAGATCATCAGAAACGCGACAATGCCGGTCCAGGGCGCGACCAGCCAGGGCTCACGCAGCACCGCTTCGCCGGACCAGAGCCAGATATAGACCGGCAGCAGGGTCAGCCCTGCCCCGGCCGGGGCGGGCACGCCGGTCAGGAAGCCGGCGGATTTGTGCGGCTGTTCGACCGCGTCGATCTGGGCGTTGAACCGGGCCAGCCGCAGCGCGCAGCACACCGCATGGGCAAGCGCGAAGATCCAGCCATATTTGGGCATCGCCTGAAGCGACCAGAGATAGAGGATGATCGCCGGCGAGACGCCAAAGGCGATGACGTCGGACAGGGAATCGAGTTCGGCCCCGAACCGGCTTTCGCCCTTGAGCAGCCGGGCGATGCGCCCGTCCAGCCCGTCAAGCACGCCGGCGACGATGATCGCGCCCAGCGCCCGGTCCCATTCGCCGCCAATGGCGAAGCGGACGCCGGACAGCCCCATGCACAGCGCAAGCGCGGTGACGGCATTGGGCGCAACGGCGCGCAGCGAAATCCCGCGCAGGGGCCGGCGCGCGATCATTGCGGCAGGCCCGCTCCCGCTTCGGCCTCGCCCAGCCGGGCGATCACGGTTTCCCCCGCAATGGTGCGCTGGCCGAGCGCGACACGCGGTGCGGTGCCGGCGGGCAGATAGACGTCGACGCGGCTGCCGAAGCGGATCAGCCCGACGCGCTCGCCCCGCCCCACCCGGTCGCCCGGCTTGACGAACGGCACGATGCGCCGCGCGACCAGCCCGGCAATCTGGGTGAA
>DBAW01000144.1:14901-15044 GCA_002291855.1 Sphingomonas sp. UBA1000 | reverse complement strand
ACGCGGCGGCAAAGGCCGGCGCGATGGCGCGCGGCACTTCGAACAGCGTTTCATCGGGCAGGATGCGGATCGCGCCGATCTGCGCCTTGGCGACATGGCCGCGCCGGCACAGCAGCGGCACGATCCAGCGCGGATCGGCCTGA
>DBAW01000144.1:14388-14581 GCA_002291855.1 Sphingomonas sp. UBA1000 | reverse complement strand
TCCAGCGCGGATCGGCCTGATGCCGCCGGCCGATATTGAGGCGGAACCAGACGGCGTCGACGCCGCCGCCCTGCCGGTCGGGGCGCGGCTCGCGTTCCTGCTCGGCCGGGCCGGAATCGACCAGCTCTTCGGGCTGGGGAAGCGCCGCGCGGTGCATGCGAACCAGCGCGCCCGCCAGTTCGGCGGGGGAGAC
>DBAW01000144.1:0-14060 GCA_002291855.1 Sphingomonas sp. UBA1000 | reverse complement strand
CCCGGCGCCCCCGCCAGTTCGGCGGGCGAACGCTGGGCGAGCAGCATCGCGGCAATCGCCTCGTCTTCCTCGTCCAGCTCGACCGGGGCGATCAGCCGCTCGGCCAGCCGCTCGCGGTCGCGCAGGCGGATCTCCTCCGGCCCCGGACAGGCGGCCCAGGTCACCGGAATGCGCGCGCCGCGCAGCATCATGTCCACCCGGCGGCGGCGCGGATAGGGAACGATCAGCACCGCCGTGCCCTTGCGCCCCGCGCGCCCGGTGCGGCCTGAACGGTGCTGGAGCGTTTCGGCGTCGCGCGGCAGCTCGACATGGATGACGAGGCTGAGGCTGGGCAGGTCGATCCCGCGCGCGGCAACGTCGGTCGCCACGCACACCCGCGCCCGGCGGTCGCGCAGCGCCTGCAGCGCGCGGTTGCGTTCGGCCTGGCTGTGTTCGCCCGACAGGGCGACGGCGGCAAAGCCGCGCTCGACCAGGCTGGCATGCAAATGGCGCACCGCATCGCGCGTCGCGCAGAACAGCATCGCCGTATCGGGATCGTGGAAGCGCAGCAGGTTGATGACCGCATGTTCGATATCGGACGGGGCGACCGCAATCGCCTGATGGTCGATATCGCCATGCCCGCGCGCCTCGCCCACCGTCGAGATGCGCAGCGCGTCGCGCTGGTAACGCTTGGCGAGCGCGGCAATCGGCTTGGGCATGGTGGCCGAAAACAGCAGGGTACGCCGCCCCTCGGGCGTCGCGTCGAGAATCTCCTCCAGATCCTCGCGAAAGCCCATGTCGAGCATCTCGTCGGCTTCGTCGAGCACGGCGACGCGCAGCGCCGACAGGTCGAGCGACCCGCGCTCGAGATGATCGCGCAGCCGCCCCGGCGTGCCGACGACGATGTGCGCGCCGGCATAAAGCGCGCGCCGCTCGCGCGACGGATCCATGCCGCCCACACAAGGCGCGATCCGCGCCCCGGCTTGGCCGTACAGCCATTCCAGCTCGCGCGCGACCTGCAGCGCCAGTTCGCGCGTGGGCGCGATCACCAGCGCAAGCGGCGCGCCCGGCTGGGGCAGCCGCGCGGCATCGCCGAGCAGATCTGCGGCCATGGCAAGGCCGAAGGCAACGGTCTTGCCCGACCCGGTCTGGGCGGAGACCAGCAGGTCGCGGCCGGCGGCCTCCGGCTCGAGAACGGCGGCCTGGACGGCGGTGGGGGCGGCATAGCCGCGCGCGACAAGCGCCTCGCCAAGCGAGGCCGGAAGATCAGGAAAGGTCATGAGCGGTTCCCCATGGGGGACATGGCCGCCCGGCACAAGGCGGAAAACTACGTGACCTGTCCCGCAGCGAGAGCGAGGCCCGCCGCCCGGCCGCTCGCCCAGGCCCATTGAAAGTTGTAGCCGCCGAGCCAGCCGGTGACGTCCACCGCCTCGCCAATCGCATACAGGCCGGGCACGCGCCGCGCCGCCATCGTTTTCGACGACAGCTCGGCGGTGCTGATTCCGCCCGCCGTCACCTCTGCCTTGGCAAAGCCTTCGGTCCCGGTCGGGTGGAAGGTCCAGCCGCCCAGCCGTTCGGCGGCGGCGCGCAGCAGCCGGTCGGGCGCATTGCCCAGCTCCGCCGCCAGCCCGAGATCGGCGGCGATGCCGGCGGCCAGCCGGTCGGCGAGCCGTTCGGGCAGCGCCTCGCGCAGCAGCCGGCCGAGATGCTGGCGCGGGCGTTCGCGCTTGGCTGCGACCAGCCAGTCGGCCGCGCGCCCGGGCAGAAAATCGATCGTCACCGGCGTGCGCGGCCGCCAATAGGACGAGATTTGCAGGATGGCGGGGCCGGACAGGCCGCGATGGGTGAACAGCGCCGCTTCGGCGAACACCCCCTGCCCGGCGCGCGCGACAACCGGGGCGGACACGCCCGACAGCTCGCGGAACAGCGCCTCTTCGCCCGACAGGGTCAGCGGCACCAGCGCCGGACGCGGCTCGACCAGCTTCAGCCCGAACTGGCGGGCAAGGTCATAGGCGAAACCGGTCGCCCCGATCTTGGGGATGGACGGCCCGCCGGTCGCGATGACCAGCGCGGGCGCAGTGGCGGTGCGCCCGCCATGATCGACGCGGAACAGCCCGTCGCCATGCGCAACCGCCGTCACCGGCGCGCCGCAGCGCAGCTCGACCCCGCCCGCCCGGCATTCCTCGACCAGCATGGCGACGATCTGGCGCGCCGATCCGTCGCAGAACAGCTGGCCCAGCGTCTTTTCGTGCCAGGCGATGCCATGACGGTCGACCAGCGCGATGAAATCCTCCGCGCCATAGCGGCTGAGCGCGGAGCGGGCGAAATGCGGATTGGCCGACAGAAACCGGTCGGGGGCGGTGTGGATGTTGGTGAAGTTGCAGCGCCCGCCGCCCGAAATCAGGATCTTGCGCCCCGGTTCGTCGGCATGGTCGATCAGCAGCACGCGCCGCCCGGCCTGGCCGGCGGTCGCCGCGCACATCAGCCCGGCGGCCCCGGCACCGAGGATGATCGCGTCAAATCTGGAAACGGCATCGGTCACGGCCGCGCCCTATCATGGCCGCAGGCCAGCGCGATGCCCAAAAAACGAGGTCAGGCGTCGGGCCGGGTCAGGATGAAGCCGCCACAGACAATTGCGACGATCAGCGGCGCCGCCCCCCAGGGCAGCGGCAGGGCGACTAGGCCGATCACCGCGCTGCCGCCAAGGCCGAGAACCGCCGCCAGCTTGGCCTTGCGGCCGATGGCGCGACGCTCACGCCAGGCGCGGATCGGCGGGCCGAAGCGCGGATCGGCCAGAATCCGCGCCTCCAGCGCCGGATTGCCGCGCGCGAAGCAGAAGGCGGCGAGCAGCATGAACGGCACCGTCGGCAGGATCGGCAGCGCCATGCCGATCACGCCCAGCGCAACCGCCACCATCCCCGCCCCGTGCCACAGCCAGCGCCGCATCGGCCACCCCCTTCCGGTCAGAGATGCGGGGCGACAAGCGCCCCCATATCGACGACCGCGCCCAGCCGGCTGGCGATCAGATAGACGCCGCCCAGCTTGCGCTGCACGAACAACGCCTCGGCCGGGGGGACGTGCCACAGCTCACGCCGCTTCGCCATTGCCAGCCCCTGATCGCGCATCCGCTCGGCAAAGCCGCGATCGGCGAAATCGAACCGCCCGCCGGCGCGCAGCGGGGCCATCGCCATGTCGGCCAGCGCCAGAATCTCGGCCTTGCGCTCGGCGGGCACGCGCGGATGGACAAGGCCCAGCGACTCGGCCGCCGCCCAAACCGCCGCCTCGTCGCCGCCCAGCCCGGCCCGGCCGAGCGTGCGATAGCCCTCGGTCATCGCCGGATCGATGGTCCGCGTCGCCCCGAAATCGAGCAGGATCACCCGCCCGGTGGCCGGATCGTAGAGGAAGTTCGCCAGATTGGGGTCGGTCTGCATCAGGCCGAAGCGGAACAGTTCATCGAGCACCAGCCGGATCAGCGCCGTCGCCAGCCGGTCGCGCTCGGCCTGCGGCGCGGTTTCCGCCGCCTCGATGGGGATGCCGGCGACATAATCCATCACCAGCACCGCCGGGCGGGCCAGCTCCTCGACCAGCCCCGGCACGGTGAAATCGGGGTCGTCCGCCAGCGCGGCGCGGTAGCGCGTCAGGCAATCGGCCTCGCGCAGATAATCGGCCTCGTCGCGCAGCTGGCGCTTCGCCTCGGCGAGCAGCGGGGCCAGATCCAGCCCGTCGGGCACCAGCCGCGACATCGCCAGCAAGGTCGCGACATTGTCGACATCGCTGTCGATGCTCAGCCGCACGCCCGGATACTGAACCTTGATCGCCACATCGCGCCCGCAGGTCAGCCGCGCCCGGTGGACCTGGCCGATCGAGGCGGCGGCAATCGGTGTCCAGCCAAACTCGGCAAAGCGCGTCTCCCAGCCCGGCCCCCAATAGCGGTCGAGCACCGCCTGCACCTGCGCGCGCGGCATCGGCCGGGCATCGGCGCGCAGCCGGGCGAGGATCTCGGTCAGTTCGGGCGGCAGCAGATCGCCCGCATCCATCGACATCAGCTGGCCAAGCTTCATCGCCGCGCCGCGCAGATTGGCAAGGCCGTCGGCGACGCGCAGCGCATTGGCCGGGGTCAGCAGCAGATCGGGCAGGCTGGGGCGGCGGCCGCGCGCCAGATCGCGCGCACCGCCGAGGATCATATTGCCGGCCACGCCCGCCGCCAGCCCGCCGAACCGGGCCAGGCGGCTGATCCGCCCGGTCGGCACCGGCGCCCCGACCCGTCGTGCATCTGCCCGCCGGTCATCTGCCCGCCGGTCATCTGCACGTCTGTCGCTGTCGCCGGCCATGCCCGCCCCTTTCCTGCCGCGCCGGGGGGTGTCGCGCCGGACTGGCGCAGGCACCGGCTGCCGGCGGGATATGGGCATGCGGCCCGGCCTTGCAATGACCGCAGGGCGATACCGGGCATCGCGGCAATCCCTGAGTTGCGGCTGCCCGGATACGGGATCATGTCGGTCTGGAAACGGATCGGGTTGCGTCCGGGATCGGGCGAGACACCGCAGCGTGCCGGGTTTCATTTACTCCATATTAACCGGCGCATGCGACGATCGCGGAGGGGACGTTTGCCGCGACAGGACCAGGTATCTTGAAACACGCGCCTTCCTCGTCTTCCATGCCCCGCATTCTGGTCGTCGATGACGAGCCGGAACTGCGCGAGGAGCTGTGCGAATGGCTGGCGCTGCGCGGCCTGTCGCCCGCGCCGGCCGGCGATGTCGAGGGCGCGCTCGGCCTGTTGCGCGTGCATCAGGGAATCGAAACCGTGCTGACCGACATCAGGCTCGGCAGCGCCAGCGGCATCGACCTGGTCCGCCGCGCGCGGCGCGACCCGGCGCTGGCCGGGCGGCAGCTGCGCTTTGCGCTGATGACCGGCCAGACCGACATCACCGACCATGCGCGCGACGAGCTGGCGGAGCTGGACGCGGCGCTGCTCGCCAAGCCTGTGGACCTCAACCAGCTGCTCGGCCTGTTGCGGGGCGCGCGCGCGGCATGACACCGCTGACGTCCTCCTCCGGGCCAGCCCCGAACAACGCCGCCATATCCGGACGGGCGACACCGGTCACGATCGTGATGATGTTCGCCCTCGCCGCCGCCGCAACCGCGGCGAGCAGCTGGCGAATCGTGATCGGGCCGGGGTTCGAGCTGTATCTGGCCCCGCTTTTCTATCTGCTTACCTACCGCATCTGGGGGCTGCGCGCCGGCATCCTGGCGGCGACGGTGTTCATGATGCCGAGCTGGGGCTGGTGGGGCCATCCGGTCTCGATCCTGCTTGCCATCGGCCATGTCGTGGTGGTCGACCGGTTCGTGCGCCGCAACCGGACGATGGCCGAGGCGACCGGCCTGTTCGCAATCACCGCCGGCACGGTGATCGGGTTCGGATTCCTGTGGCTGCAATATGGTGCGCCGCCGTCGCTGGCCGGCGTCGTCGTGATCCGCAAGGTCATCAACGACACGCTGTTCGCGACCATCGCCGACATGCTCGCCCTGTGCTTCATCGTCGATCCGGTGACGCTGGCGATCCGCCGGCGCAAGACGGTCAGCCTGAGTTCGGCGATCTATGCCACATCGCTGCTTTTCGGCGCGGCGGCGACGACAATGCTGTTCGTCGGCGAAGTGCGTCGCTTCGCCACCAGCTTCGAATCGACGCGGCAGGACATCAGCCGCCATGTCGCGCTGCTCGTCACCGCGCAGCATCATCAGCCGAAGACTTTGTGGGGCATGCATGATTTCGTGTCGGAAAATGTGTCTGCCCGGCTGCTGGTCGTGCCGGACAGAACAAAGCTGCCGGCGACCGACGATCTGAAGCGCCTGCTCGACTGCAAGAATTTCGACGACCGTGACCAGCCGGCGGTCAACGACCAGTCGACCTTCGCCTATTGGGTCACGGCCTGCCATGTGCGGACCATCACGGTGCCCGGAACCGGCATGTCCGCGACCTATGCGTCGTCGCTCAGGCCGTTCGCGCTCGCCGCCTATACGCGCCTGCTGACCGATCTGCTCGGCTTCAGCCTTGTGGTCGCCATCGGCATCGCGATCAACCTGTGGCTGAAGCGCCGGCTCGACCGCTCGCTCGATGCATGGGACGGCATGCTCAGCCATTTCGGCGAGCCCGACCTCCAGCCCCGCGAGCAGATGCCCTTTGTCGAGTTCCAGCGGCCGGTGTCGATGTTCGTTGAAAAAAACAACAGCTTCACCGAGGCGCTGGCCGAACGCGACGCGATCTCCAAGGCCATCGCCAAGCTGAAACAGAGCATCGATCTGATCCTTGTCGCGGATATCTCCTACGATGTGGCGGCGGGGGTGCTGCGCTTCGTCTCGCTGGACCGTGAGACCGGGCGGCAGACGATTACGATTTCCGTGCATGACGCCGACCAGCAGAGCTTCACCAATGTCTGCGCGCAGAGCGAGGCGATCGTCGAGCTGCGCATCAAGGACCGGCCGCCGACCGACTGGTTCCTGGCCGTGCTGCGCGACAATCAGGGCTATGGCCGGTGGAGCGGCGGCTGCTTCCTGCGGCTGCGCCAGGCCAAGGTGGCCGAGGACATGATGATGCACCAGGCGCGGCTGACCGATCTGGGCGGCATGGCCTCCGCGCTCAGCCACGAACTGCGCCAGCCGCTGTTCACCATCGCGCTCGCCGCCGAAAACGGGCTGATGCAGCTTGAGGCGCATGACCATCCGGCCGGGCCGGACATTGCCCGCAAGCTGCGCCGGATCGAGGAACAGGTCGCACGCGCCCGCGCGATCATCGACCGCATTTCGCGCTATGGCCGCATCGATTCGGGCGATGGCGAGCCGTTCGAACTGGTCGAGGCGGTGACGGCGGCGACCAACTTCATGCGCCCGCTGCTCGTCGCGCAGGATGTGCGGCTGCGGATCGGATCGGCGCTGCCGGTGCCCGTGCTTGCCGCCATGCCGCGGGTCGCGCTGGAACAGATCATCGTCAACGCCATCCAGAACAGCCTCGACGCGATTGCCAGCCGGCGTGAATATGGCCCGGCCCGCAGCAGCGCCGACCGGATCGACATTCTGGTCGCCGAAGGGGATGGCGGGATCGACATTTCCGTCCATGACACCGGCATCGGCCTTGGCAAGGATGCCGCCCACAGCGCTTTTGACCCTTTCTTCACCACCAAGGCGGCAGGAAAGGGAACCGGGCTTGGTCTGTACATTTCACGGCAGATCATGCTGGAAGTCGGCGGGTCGCTCACGATCCGCGACGGTGAACGGGGAGGCGCAGTGCTCACGGTCCGCTTGCCAGAAACGATCCTGCGCCGGCGCAAGGCCGCGATCGGGCACGCTGCATGACCCGGCCGCGCATCCTGGTGATCGACGATGACGAGGCGGTCGGCGAAACGCTGCAGATGACGCTTGTCCTGCGCGGCTATCCGGCCGTCTGGCGGCCCTCGCTGGCCGAGGCCGACCGGCGCGACGACCAGGCCGAAGTGATCGTGCTCGACCTCAACATGCCCGGCCATGACGGCTTTACGACGATCGACGACATTTCCCGCTCGCGCCGCCACGCCCAGCTGATCATCGCCAGCGGGCAGAGCGAAAAGATCATCGCCGCCGCCGTCGCCTGCGCCAAGGCGGCGGGCATCGCGGTGCTCGGCGCGCTCGAAAAGCCCTATACGGGGCGCGAGCTGGTCGACGTGCTCGACCGGTTCGTGCCCGGCGGCCCCGATCCCAATGCCGATGATGCCGGGCTGATCCAGGCGGCGATCGCCGATGGCACGCTGGTCGAACGGTTGCGCGTCGTGTTTCAGTCCAAGCGCGATCTGAAGCGCGGGGTCATCACCGGCTATGAGGCGCTGGCCCGGCTGGCCGGCGAACGCTTTGTCAGCCCGGAACTGATGTTCGGCGCGGCGGTGCCGCTCGATCTCCAGCTTCAGCTCACGCGCAAGGTGTTTCTGGAGAGCATCGCCGCGTGGCAGCGGCTCAACGAGGCCGGGTCGGCGGTGCCGATCTCGGTCAACTGCAACCCGCAGACTTTGTGCCATCCGGCGTTTCTCGACATGGTCGAGGCGCTGGTGCGCGATGCCGGCCTGCCCCCCTCGATGCTGCTGGTCGAGCTGACCGAACATGCCTCGCTCGAACAGGCGCATCAGCTGGCGCGCGCGGCCAGCCGGCTGGCGATGCTCGGCTTCCGCATGGCGCTTGACGATTTCGGGCGCGGGACGACCAGCTATGAACGGCTGACCCGCCTGCCGCTGGCCGAGATCAAGATCGACAAGGATATTTTCTGGAGCGCGTGCGCCGGCGAAATCTCGATGTCGATGCTGCGCGAGGTCGTAAACTTCTGTCATGCAAACGGCATGGCCGCGACGATCGAGGGTATCGAATGCGAGCTGCACCGGCGCGAGGCGCTCGCCCTCGGGGCCGATTTCGGCCAGGGTTTTCTGTGGGACAAGCCCGGCGAACTGCTCGCCCAGCCCGAACCCGCCGTCCGCCAGGCGGTCGCGCGGTAAAGGCCGGTCCGGGCGGGACGGGCGGGGCTTGCCGCCCCGCCCTTCACATGGCTGCCCCTATTTCGCTGCCAGCGCCCGCATCACGTCGCGCCAGGCCACCAGCTTGAAGTTCTGGGCCGCCGGCCCATTGTGCCCGTCCTGCGCGACGAACAGGCCGGTGCCGAACGTCTTGCCGAAGCCGCCCGCCGCAAAGGCGATGCCGTCGGTTTCCTCGACCGCCCCCAGTGCCCCGGCGTTGATCCTGAAACGCCCGGCCGGGCTGAGATCGGGCAGGCGGTAAAGCGCATAGCCATTGTCGCCCTGGCTCGACGCGATCAGCCAGCCGCCGCGCCGCCCGCGCGGGGCCAGCGCCAGCCCCTCGACATCGGCGACCAGCTGCACGCCGTCGACCGGCGCGACCAGCCGGCCCTGAACGGCCCCGTCGGCCCGCGCATCGAACGCCCAGATGCCGCGATCCTCTTCGCCCACGAACAGGGTCCGGCTGCGCGGATCGGCGACACAGCCCTCGGTCTGGGTCTGGAGCGCCAGGCTGCGCACGATTGTCCCTTCCGGGGCCGTGCCCGACAGGCTGATCCGCACCTGATGGATCGCGCCATGCTTGAGCACCGAAAAGGCGTAAAGGCCGGTGCGGTCGCGCATCAGGCAGACGCCATAGGCCTCCCCCGCCCCGCCCGGCACCGTGCCGAGCGGGATCAGTCGCGCCGCCCCGGTATCGAGCCGGTAGAGCCGCAGCCGCGCCGCCGCCTCGTCATTGCGGTCGGACGCGACGACGATCACCCCGGCCCGGCCCAGATCGACCAGATCGACATTGTTGAGCCGCCCGTCGGGCAGGAAGTGCCGCGACCGGCCATCCAGCCCGTAGACATGCAGCCCGGCCTTTTTGTCGGTGCCGACGATCAGGCTGGCGGCCGGATCGCGCCGGTTGCGCCAGATCGCCGGATCATCGGCGGCATCGGCCGCCGCCGTGCCGACCGGCGCAGTCTCGCCGCGCGCAGTCACGCTGACGGTCGGAGCCGGCGTCGGGGGCGTCGCCCCTGCCATGCCACCGGCGATCAATGCCGCGACCGGCAGGCCGCGCAGCCAGGCCGCGCGCATCAGAAGGTCACCCGCACGCCGCCGGTAAAGCGCCGACCGAAGCGTTCCCATTCGATCGTGTAGCGGTCGGTCGAGCGCGTCGAGACCCCCGATGCGGTCAGCACGCTGCCGGGGTCGGAGAAGCGGCGGCCCGAATTGTCGAGCAGGTTCGACGCATCGACGAACAATTCGACCTGCGGCGTCACCGCATAGCGGGCGGAGAAATCCAGCTCGTCATCGGCCGCCCAATAGGTATCGCCGGCATCGACGGCGGTATCGGCAATGCCGTCGAGCCACTTGCTGCGCCGCTGATATTGCAGGCGCAGCGACAGGCCGTATTTCTCGTAATAGCCGCCGATATTGTAGACGACGTCCGACGTGCCCGGCAGGCGCACGCGGCGCTGCGCGACGCCGGAGACGGCGGGCTTGGTGACGCGGCTGTTGTTGAGTGTCACATTGGCCGACACGCCAAAGCCGCCCATCCAGTCGGGCAGGCCGATATCGGCGGTCCAGGGTTCGATCTGCAGCTGCGCCGCCGCCTCGATCCCGAAGATGCGGCCGCCGCCGCCATTGGTGATGCCGCTGAACACATAGCCGGAGCGGTCGACCCCGCCAAAGTTGAGCGCATCGGAGCCGAAGGTGCGGCGCTGGACGTAAAGCACATCCTCGACCCGCTTGTAGAAGGCGCCGAGCATCAGAAAGCCCTGCGGGCGGACATACCATTCGAAATAGGCGTCAAGGCCGTAAGCGCGTTCGGGCTTGACCGCCGGATTGCCGCCCGAAATCGTCAGATTGGCATCATTGATCGTGACATTGGGGCGCAGCTGATCGTAATCGGCACGCGCGGCCCCGCTGTTGAACGACAGCCGCACCTTTTTCTGGTCGTCGATGTTATAGTTCACATGCAGGCTGGGGAAAGCGAGCGTCTGGCTGCTGGTCGCGGTCAGCTGCTGGTTCTGGCCGCCGATCTGGGCGGTGGCGGTGCCGCGGTTGCGCAGATGCTCGACGCGCACCCCGCCGACGATCGAGCCCCAGTCATAGCGCAGCGTGCCCATCGCAAAACCGGCATAGACCTGTTCGCGCACATCGTAGAGATTGCCCGTGACCGGCGTGGCGGCAAAGCTGCGGCGTGCAGCGCGGCTGGCATCACGAACCAGATCGGTGTTGAAGTAGCCGAAATCGTAACCAAGCGGGATTTCACCCAGAAACGCCTTGTCGAGCGAGGCGGCCTGATAGCTGGTCGGCAGCCCGATGGCGGCGAAATCGGCGGCGCTGGTGCGCAGGATCTCGTTCTCGTCGACCGTCTTGGTGCGCTGATCGAACTGGAAACCGAGCTTGAGCGTCGCATCGGCGCCGAGCAATGCGGTGTTGCGGGCGATGACGAACTTCGCCGTATAGGCATCGGTGGTGTCGACCGCATCGAGCACGCGGAACGAGCTGAGCGGCTTGGCAAAGCTGTCGATCGCGCGCACCGGATCGCCGGCCTGGAACCGCGTCGGGCTGGCCAGCTGGAGCGTCGTGAACAGCGACACCCGCGCCAGTTGCGGATCGCGGAAGTCATATTCGACGGTCGGCCGCGCGGTGCGGGTCGACGGGCTGTCCCAGCGCGCCTCGCCCACCACCGAACGGTCATCGCGCGAGCGGGTGTAATTGCCCAGCCAGTTCAGCTTCCACCCGTCGCCAAAGCCATGGCTGCCCTCGATCGTGTTGGTGTGGATCGACTGGCGGAACGCGCGCAGCGTCGAACGCTGGTTGATGTCGATGCCATAGACGCGCCCGAAAAACGGCGTGCTGCCGGTGCAGACATCGGCATAGCCGGTGGTCGTCGGCGTCGGGTTCGAACTGGTCGTGCAGGGCGCGGTGTTGACCACGAGATCGGACTGGCGGTCGTCGAGATCGAAAATGTAATTGTCGCGCGCTTCGTCGTCGGTGAACGCCGTGTAGATCGACCGCAGCGAGATGCGGTTGTCGGCATCCGGTTCCCAGTCCAGCCGGCTGGTCAGCGAATAATTGCGGCGCGTCAGCCGGTAGAGCTTGTTCTCGGTCTCGCGCGCCCAGAAGCGGCTTTCGAACCCCGGGCGGCGGTCCTGGCTGACCTGTTCCCAGTCGGTCTCGAAATTGTCGGTCACCATATTGCGTTCAAAATAGCTGCCCGAGACGACGACGCCGATTTCGCCGGCCCCGGCCTGAAACCGGTCGGCGAGCACCAGCGAGCCTTCATATTCGGGCCGGTTGCCGAGTTCGGCACGGCCCACGGCACCGCGCGCGGCGACATACAGCCCCTTGTAATCAAAGGCCGAGCGCGTGACGATGTTGACATTGCCCGACACGGTTTCGCCCGGCATGTCCGGGGTCACCGCCTTGGACACCACGATCTGCGAGGCTATGGCCGAGGGCACGGAATCGAACCGGGCGTCGCGCCCTTCGGGGCTGACGACGTTGATCCCGTCGAACGACAGGCTGGTCCAGTAATTGGGCGCGCCGCGCAGGCTTATATAGCGCGCCTGGCCCTGGTCGCGTTCGACCGCGATGCCGGGCAGCCGGCTGGCCGCCTGGGCGATGTTCTGGTCGGGGAGGCGGCCGACAGAGTCCGCCGCCGCGACCGAGACGAGCGAGTCTGAATTCTTCTGGACGAGCAGCGCCGCCGCCTCGGATTCGGCGATCGGGCGGGCACCGGTGACGATGATGGTTGCGGCGTCATCCTCGGCGATCACCGGATCGTCGATCCCCGCCGCATGCACCGCCGCCGGCAGCGCAAGCGCCGCGCCGGTCATCAAAATGGCCCTGGCCGACACGCGCAGCGGCGCGCGCCGGAAAATGAAGCTGGTCATGTAAAGTCCCCCTTGCCAGTTCTGGCGTCGGGGATGGCCGATAGGCGCGATTCAAGACGCTTCCGCAACCTTTGCGCGACAGATCAGCGTCAGCTTCACGACAGTTTTGCGTCAGCGCCGGTTCGGGAAGGCCCAGCCGCCCGCGCACGCGGCGGCCCCGACCGGCCGGGCCTGAGCGATGCTGCCTGCTCGATGCAAAAATCCGTGGAATGGTGCCGCTTACAGGACTCGAACCTGTGACCCCCGCATTACGAATGCGATGCTCTACCAACTGAGCTAAAGCGGCTTGACCCTTGTTCCGTCCGTACAACCCACGTTCCGCCGCTTCAAGCCTGTCCGGGGCTGGCGGGGTGGCCCGAACATCGCCAGGGTCATGCTCTGCCGGCTGCACAGCCGAAGCACGCCCGTGGCGGGAGGCAGGCCGTTACCAGCCTCGGGCCGGGCTTGCAAGCCGGGGATGAACACGGGCGAAACCGGAGTTGTTTGGCGGCGCTCTTTACCCTTCATTTACCATGGCGACGGCACAATCGACGGGCTTAGGCCCTGGGGGATGGTCATGGACGAGATGCGCGGCTTCGACGAACGGGACGAGCTGTTGCTCGAGGACGAGATTGCCGACGCGCCGCCCCCGGTCATTGGCGGGGACGAGCGGCGCATGCATGTGCGCGCTTATAATTACTGGGTGTCGCTGCTCGGCGGGCGCGCCTATCCGTCGATTGAGGATCTGGAGCCGGCGAGCATCGAGGATTTCGGGCCGAACAGCGTCCTGCTCGATTTCACCGCCGGCATCGACAATCCGCGCATCGCCTGGCTGGGCCGCAGCCTGCGCGAAGAATCGGGCGCCGCCGCCACCGTGCGGTCGATCGCCGAGGTGCCGCCAAGGTCGCTGCTGTCGCGGCTGACCGACCATTATCTGCAGATCATCGCCAATCGCGCGCCGGTCGGCTTCGAGGCGGAGTTCGTCAACAAGGACGGGCTGCAGACGCTGTATCGCGGCATTTTGATGCCGTTTTCGTCGGACAATGACAGCATCGATTTCGTCTATGGCGTCATCAACTGGAAGCATGTCGCCGCCGACGCGATGACCGAGGCGCTGTCGCGCGAAATCCATGACGCGCTGAAGGCCGCGCCGCGCGGCCCGGCGACCGCCCCGGTCTGGGCCGACGGCCCCCATGCCGCGCCGAGCTTTGCCGGGCTGACCGGCGAGGATGAGGCCAGCGGCGATGCGCCCGCGCCTGTGGCCGGCGACGGGCTGTGGGACTGGCTGGCCTCGGCCCGCGAAAGCGCCGATCAGGCGCGCGGCGCGCAGGCCCGGGCGCATGGCGCGCTCTATGCAGCGCTTGGCCGTGCCTATGATTTCGCGCTGGCGGCCGAAGATCATGCCGAGGACTATCAGGCGCTGCTGGCCGAAGAAGGGCTGACCGTGCAGGCGCGCGCGCCGATGACGCCGGTGGTCAAGCTGGTCTTCGGCGCGGATTACGACAAGACGCGGCTGACCGAATATGCCGCCGTGCTCACCCATGCCCGGCGCCTCGACCTGCAGACCGGCGAGCTGCCGGCGTGGATCGAACGCTTTGCCGGCGGGCTAAAAGGCGTGGTGGCGGCGGAACGCGCGCTCCGCGCCGGCCGGCCCGACCGCGACCGCCAGTCGCGGGCGCGGGCGGCGCTG
>DBAW01000112.1:496-8186 GCA_002291855.1 Sphingomonas sp. UBA1000 | reverse complement strand
GACCGGCGTCGGCAAGACCGAGCTGACCAAGGCGCTGGCCGAATTCCTGTTCGACGATGCCGCCGCGATGGTCAGGATCGACATGTCGGAGTTCATGGAAAAGCATTCGGTCGCGCGGCTGATCGGCGCGCCGCCGGGCTATGTCGGATATGAAGAAGGCGGCGTGCTGACCGAGGCGGTCAGGCGGCGGCCCTATCAGGTCGTGCTGTTCGACGAGGTCGAAAAGGCGCATGGCGATGTGTTCAACATCCTGTTGCAGGTGCTCGACGATGGCCGGCTGACCGATGGGCAGGGCCGCACCGTCGACTTTTCGAACACGCTCATCATCCTCACCTCCAACCTTGGCAGCCAGTTCCTCAGCCAGGTCGCCGAGGACGAGGATGTGGCGAGCGTGGAACCGCAGGTGATGGAGATTGTGCGCGGGCATTTCCGCCCCGAATTCCTCAACCGGCTCGACGAGATCATCCTGTTCCACCGGCTTGGCCAGCAGCATATGGGACCGATCGTCGACATCCAGGTCGGCCGCGTCGGCCGGCTGCTCGCCGACCGCAAGATCAGGCTCGACCTGACCGATGCAGCACGCGCCTGGCTGGGCCGGGTGGGTTATGACCCGATCTATGGCGCCCGGCCGCTCAAGCGCGCGGTGCAGCGCCACCTGCAGGATCCGCTCGCCGAAATGATCCTGAGCGGCACGGTGCGCGACGGCGCGACCGTCAGGGTCGATGAAGGCGATGGCCGGCTGAACCTGATGGTGGGCTGAGGCGGGCAGACGGGAAACGCCGCCGAAACGGGCCCGCGGATCGCGGCATGATCGCTGGAGCGGCCGGTCCGATTGCATCGGATCGGCCGCTCTGCGCTTGTGATCTGCCGCATTTTCCGGGCCGCCGGGTGATTCAACCCGGCTCGAAAATGCTCTAGACGCGCATCATGTCGACGACACCGGACCCGCGCGCCGTTCTGGCGGACCCGAACTGGCTTGCCCATCGCTATGACGAGCGGGCCGATGCGATCCAGTTCATCAGGCTCGGGCGCGACGGGCACCGCGCGGCGACGTTCATCACCGATGAGCATCTGCCGGCGGACCTGCCACGCTGCGCGATCGCCCGGCACTATGCGGTCGATCTGGCGCCGCCCCCGGCCCCGGTTCACTTCGTCTTCCACTCCGCCTTTTGCTGTTCGACGCTGGTCGCCGCCGCGCTGGATGTGGAGGGCCATGCCACCACGCTCAAAGAGCCGGTGATCCTCAACGATATTGTCGGCTTCCGCCGCCGGGGCGCACAGCCGCGCGACGTGGCCGAGCGGCTGGACCATGCGCTGCGCCTGCTCGCCCGCCCGTTTGCAGCGGCGGAGACGGTGGTCATCAAGCCGTCGAACATCTTCAACGGCCTGATCCCGCTGGCGCTGACGATGCGGCCCGATGCGCGCGCGCTGCTGCTCCATGCGCCGCTGCCCATATTTCTCGCCTCGGTGGCGAAAAAGGGTCTGGATGGCCGGCTCTGGGTGCGCAAGCTCATGCTCGGCTTTATCCGGGACGGGCTGATCGGCAGGTTCGGCTTCAGCGAGAGCGACCTGTTCGGGCAAAGCGACCTGCAGATCGCGGCACTTGGCTGGGTGGCGCAGCAGGCTATCTTCAATGACGTCGCCAGTGCTTTCGGTCCCGACCGGGTGATCCGGCTCGACAGCGAAACACTGCTCGACGACCCGGTCGCCAGCCTGCACCAGATTGCGCAGATCATGAATATTGATCATGGCAGCGATAGTCGTTTTGCAGATCATGTCGAAACGACAATGGGGCGCGACTCGAAAACCGGCACCCCGTTCAGCCGCACGCAGAGAAACAGCGACTATCAATCGGCGCAGGACCAGCATGCCGACGAGCTGGCGAAGGTCATTGCCTGGGCGGATCATGTGGCGAAGGCGGCTGGTATCTGACCGGCGGTACCCGCAAGTGCCGGGACGCCGCGACTGATCCGGATCGGATCATGTTTTTACGTTCCGTTTGTTGTTTCCGACGACGATCCCGTGTGTAAAGTTGGTGCGTGAGAGCACGACTGAGGGACGGAGACATGGCACGTTCAGCGTCATCCCCTCGCCACTGCGGCATATCCGCTCGCCCAGGCGAAACCGGCCGGGCTGGCGGCGCGAGAGCCCGCCGCCGCCCGGGTGCGCGCAGCATGGCGGCGGTCAAAGGAATCGCGCTTGGCTGTTGCGCGATGCTTTCTGCCGGAACAGCGCTTGCCACACCGACCCAGCTGCCGATGGCGGACGATGAGGAAATCATCGTCGAAGGACGCCGCCTGACCAGAAAGGAGGTTCGGGCACAGGCCTATCGGGTGATCAATGCGCTCGGCGCGCTGTCGTCCAGCGACCAGCTGATGCGGTGGCATCAACCGCTTTGCCCGACCGCCTTGCATCTGCGCGAGGAACAGGCCCGCATCTTTACCGACCGGATCCGGCGTTTGGCCAAAGAGGTCGGCGCGCCGGTCGGCAAGCAGGGCTGCACGCCCAACATCGTCATCGCCTTTTCCGACGATGCCGGCGCGCTTTATCTCAAGGCATCCGCCAGGAGCGGCTTTCTGCTGCATTCCGAAATCGTCACCCCCCAGGAGCATCGCGCGCTGTCCAGCGACGGGCTGCCGATCCGCTGGTGGTATCAGCGGCGCACCGAGACCGCAGCGGGAACCCCGGTTCTGCTTTCGCCGAGCGGAATGGGGGCGGTCATGGTCGTCGGCGGCGGGGGCAGCCAGATCCGCTTGCACACGCGCGTGGCCTTGCAGGAAGTGAGAGTGGTGGTCGATGTCCGCCACGCCGAAGGGTTCCCGCTCAAGAGCCTGGCCAGCTACATCGCCATGGTGTCACTTGCCGGGCAGCGGCTGCCGACGCCGCCATTGGCGGTGCCGTCGATCACCAACCTGTTCGCCGATGATGCGGCCAGCACATCCGATCTCAGCGAATGGGATTATGCCTATCTGAAGGCGCTGTACGCAACCCCGGCCAACCTGCCGTCCGCGATGCAGCGCAACGCAATGGCCGGGAAACTGGCCGACTGGCTGGCGACGAAATAGCGTGGTCGGAGCATGTCTCGCCCCGGATTTTCTCATCGACGGCCGTCAGTATCCCATGCCGCCCGTGACTTTTCGGATGTCGAGAGCGAGCCGCTTACAAGGGCTTGCCACCCGATCTGTCAGAACGCCTCTTCAGTTCATCATCCAGAAATATTGGCGATTTTAGCGTCTCAGCCGTCTCGACAAGAATCGCCAAAATCAAGAGAGGATGTCGACACGCCATGATCGGACATATCAGAACCCGCATTGCTGCTGCTCTGACCGGTTGCGCGCTGATCGCCACCCCCGCCCTTCCGCTCGCCGCGCAGGAGATGGACGACGATGTGATCGTCGTTGAAGGACGGTCGATGACGCGCAAGCAGGCGCGGGCGGAGGCGCGCGGCATGATCAACGCGCTGGGCGCGCCGCTGGCGAGCGACCAATATGCGCGCTGGCACATGCCGGTCTGCCCGAAAGTGCTGAACCTCAGGCCCGAACATGCCCGGGTCATCACCGATCGGATCCGCGAGGTTGCCGACGCCGCCGGGGCCAAGGTCGGCAAGCCCGGATGCAAAACGAACATCCTGATCGCGTTCAGCGAAGACGCGGGGGCGCTGTACCGCAAGATATCGGCACGCAACGGCCATCTGTTTCACTCTTATTTCATCGGGCCCGTCACCCATGAGGCGCTGAAGGGGCCGGATCTGCCGGTGCGGTGGTTCTATTATACCCAAACCGAGTCGATGGCCGGAATGCCGTTCTGGCCGGTCGAGACGACCGACATGCTCGGGTTTCCCGACGGATTCGGCATCAACAACACGATTCTCTACGAAGGTTTGGGCATCATCCGTTCCCGGGTTCGGGTCGCGATCAACCGGGCGGTCGTCCTTGTTGATGTCCGGCGGGCGGAGGGGGTCAGCCTGGACAGCCTCGCCAGCTATGTCGCCATGGCGTCGCTGGCCGGGCAGCGCGTGCCTGCGGGCGCGGTCGGTGTCCCGTCCATCACCAACCTGTTCGTCGGCGACGAAGCACAGACCACCCGCCTGTCCGAAAGGGATCAGGCCTATCTGAAGGCGCTGTATTCGACGCCGCCCAACCTCCAGCGGCGCGCGCAGCGGTCAGCAATGGCTGCTAGGATCGCAGCGGCCTTGGTGCCGCGGGGGAATTAAGCACGCGCGACCGGGCTTTGGCACGCCATGGCCAATCCCGGAGCAAGGCGGAGCCGGGGTCGCGTGGTTTTGCGCGGGGCGCGGTTTGCCGCGCTTCGTCGATGGAGTGCGGCAGACCTCATACGGCCGGCCCGGTTCGACCTTGCGCTGATCAGCCGCGCGGTGCCTGCCCGCACCATCGGCTGGCGGGCTGACGGTCACGTCGGTGCAGTTTCTGATCGGATTGCATCGCGCCCGCCGATCCATGCCGCTGATTTGCTTGGTTTTCCGCGCTGCCGATTGGGCTGGCCCCGACTGAACATGCTCTAGGCTGATCCGCGGTCGCATGTTCTGCGAAGACCGGGTGTTCGGCAGGACCGACATTCCATCTGATCCCGCGGGGTCCGGCGATCGGCGACGCAGCGCCATGCCCGCGCTCGCCGTCGCCATCCGAGGCGCTAGGCAATCGGTCATGGCTACCACAGGCGGTTTTCGCGCCGTCCTTTTCGGCTGTGGGATCATCGCCGGCAAGGGTCCGGCTCGACGGTTCGAGGGCCGGGGACCGGCCTTTGGCGGGAACGTGCCGAACCGGCGCTGGCGATTTTCAGCGGTGGATCGCCACTGTCCGGGCCGCTGCCCATGCAAAAAGGGGCGGGAGTAATCCCGCCCCTTTCCGTTGGTCTTTCAGGACCGGTTGGTCCGGATCAGAACCGCAGACGCGCGGTCACGCGGTAGGTGCGCCCCAGAGCGTCGTAGGTCGACGGATAGGTGTTGCCACTGTTGAAAGCAGTCGAACCGATGGTGTTACCCACCTGCGGCGGCTGCTTGTCGAACAGGTTGGCGACCGTCATGACCAGCGACAGATTGTCGGTCACGCCGAAGCGCGTCGTCAGATCGAAGTAATCATAGGCCCCGATCCGCGAGAAATCGCGGGTCCCAAGCTGACCGCGCTGCGGCGAGCCCGGCAGGATCGAGTTCGCACCCGGCACCGGCCCAACATAGGGGATGGTGCTCGGCTGAGCCCGGTTGATCGCCGCCGGTTCATACTGAACGGCGCTCAGGTGACGCCACAGCAGCGAGACATCGACGCTGTCGAAGGCGAGCGTCACACGCTGGGTCCAGAAGAACTCCGGCTGGATCGAGCCGCAGTTGACGCTGTAGAACCCGACGCACTCACGGTTCACCGCCACCGGGTTGGACTGGAAGCGGTTGCTGAACGTCCAGGTCGCGGCGAAGTTCAGCGACAGCTTCGCAAAGCCAAGATCGGTGTTGTAGTTCATCGACGCGTCAAGACCGTCGGTGGTGATCCGGCCGGCATTGGTAAGCGTCAGGAACAGACCCGGGGTGTTGCTGACATCGCCCGAGAGCGCACCATCGATCGGGTTACGACGGATGATCCGGCAGGCCTCGGTGGTCTCCGCGCCCGCGGGCGGGCTCTGCGGATTACGACCGAAGCAGGCCGTGATCGCGTCACCCGGCGTCGGCGCCGTGATGGCGTCGGTCACCTTGATGTTCCAGTAGTCGATCGAGGCGCTGAAGCCCGGCAGGAAGGTCGGCGTGAACACCGCACCCACCGTCCAGCTGTCCGAGGTTTCCGGACGCAGGTTGAGGTTACCACCGCCCGTCGACTGGGCCTGGCCAGCAACCGGAACCGGAATGCTGCCGAGTGCGCTGACCGGCGCACCCTGCGCCAGACAGATCGCCCGCAGCGTGCCGGTCGGCACTGGACGGATCACCGCACCGGCGTCGTTGAGCGAGGCGCAGGGATCATCGGCCAGGTTGGTCAGCGAGGTGATGACCGGCGAGAACAGCTCGTTGATGTTCGGCGCACGGACCGCACGGTTGAAGGTCCCGCGGATCTTCAGGTCCTCAACCGGCGACCAGGTACCCTCGACCTTCCAGGTCGTGGTGTTGAAGCTCGGCGCGTTCGCCGAACCGGTGTCAACCTGATAGGACGAGTAGCGGACGCCCGCGCCGATGGTCAGATCGTTGAAGAACGGCTTGTCCTGAACGATCGGGGCAACGACTTCGCCGTAGATTTCATAAACGTCGAAGCCGCCATCGATATTCGGCAGCACGCCGCCGGCACCGCCCAGATCACCGGTCCGCGACAGCAGGTCCGACTGCTGGCTGGCGGTGTACTTGCGGTATTCGCCACCGACCGCGAAGGCCAGCGAATCTTCGGCCCAGGGCATCGCCACGCCGAAGTCGCCGCTGATCGTGCCGCGCACCTGGGCGAGGGTCGTCCGGGTGATGATGGTGCTTTCAGCGCGCAGGAAGTCGGCCATCGCCGGGGTGATCGCGCCTTCCGGCCCGAACCAGTCAACCGGCACACAGCCATTGGCGGTGTCGGTGCAGCCCGCCGCCGTCGCGCGCAGGCTCTGCTGCACGCGCGAGTTCAGGATGTAGCCAGTCTGCAGCTGACGGTTTTCCGACTCGCCGTAGGAGCCGAAGATGTCCCAGTTGATCGACGACGTCAGCGCGCCGCGGAAGCCGCCCTGGAAGTCGAAGATCCGGGTGTTGAAGTCGCTGACACGCGGCCCGAGCTCGGTCGTGCGGCGGAACAGGTTGGTCGACACCTCGCGATAGTTCGGATCCGACGGACCGGTCGCGGTCGCGGCGGCGGCGCACTGAGCCGACGTCAGCAGCGGCGTGTAGCCAACGCCGGTGTTGGTATCGAGCGCGCAGAAGCCGTTGCGCAGCGCCGGGGTGAGGAACGGATTGTTCAGCGGCACCGAGACCGGCAGACCAAAGGCGCCAGACGGGGCGATGATGGTCTTGACGGTGTTCGACGAGAACAGGCCGCGGGCGTAGAACTCGACCGCGTCGCTGATGTCATAGTTCGCCGCTGCGTACATGTTGTAGCGCTTGAACGGCGTCTGATAGATGTTGAACGGGTTGAAGTTGAACGCGTCGAACGCGGCGGTGTTGCGGAACGCGCCACCGGCGGCAGTGATCTGGCGGTTGCCCTGAACGATCGAGCAGGCCGGCTGCCCGGCCGCACCGCAGCCAGCGGTGATCTGGTCGGCGCCGGTCGGGTTCACGTTGGCGAAGCGGGTCGGAATGCTGGTGCCCGAGCCGGCAATCGTGCCGTTGAACGAGTCGATCTGGAAGCGGCCGAAATCGCGCGCGCCCTGATAGACCGGATCGGCTTCCTGATAGCCGAGCGACATGACGACATTGCCGCGGCCGTCGTCGAAGCCGGCACCGACGGTCAGGTCGAGGCGGAAGACGTTGCCGTCACCACGCTCGGTGATCTGGTTCGACGCCTGCATGTCGAGACCGGTGAAATTGCGACGGGTGATGAAGTTGATCACCCCGCCGACCGCGTCGGCGCCGTAGGTGGTCGACGCACCGCCGGTCAGGATTTCGGTCCGCTCGATCAGCGCGAGCGGGATGTTGTTGAGGTCGACCGCGCCGCCCTGGTTGGCCGGGGTGATCCGCTCACCGTCGAGCAGAACGAGGTTGCGGTTGGTGCCGAGGCCGCGCAGGTCGATG
>DBAW01000112.1:0-281 GCA_002291855.1 Sphingomonas sp. UBA1000 | reverse complement strand
TCAGCGCGAGCGGGATGTTGTTAAGGTCGAAGCGGCCGACCAGATCGGCCGGGGTCAGGCGCACGCCGTCGATGAGAACGACGTTGCGGTTCGACCCGATGCCGCGCAGGTTGACGAACGACGCACCGCCGTTGCCGTTGTTCACCGCCGAACCGATCGACGGCACGGTGCCCGGCAGTTCGCGGAGGAGCTGCTCGGCCGTGTTCGTCTGGCGCAGTTCGATTTCTTCCGCGGTCGCCACGGTGACCGGGGTCGCGCGCTCAAGATTCGGGTTGGCGATG
>DBAW01000192.1:3574-14344 GCA_002291855.1 Sphingomonas sp. UBA1000 | reverse complement strand
CCCCCCCGCCGGTCGCCGCGAACGAGAATGTGCTCGATATCCCGCTGCATGGCCGGATCGCGGCGGGCAGCCCGATCGAGGCGCTGGAAGGGCAGTCGAGCCTGTCGGTGCCCGCCGCGCTGCTTGGCCCGGGCGAGCATTATGCGCTTGAAGTCGCCGGCGATTCGATGGTCGAGGCCGGGATTCTCGATGGCGACTATGCGCTGATCCGCCGCGTCGACACCGCGCGCGACGGGCAGATCGTCGTCGCGCTGATCGACGATGCCGAAGCGACGCTCAAATATTTCCGCCGCGAGGGCGCGATGGTGCGCCTCGATCCCGCCAACCGCGCTTATGATCCGCAGCGTTATACGCCCAACCGCGTCCGCGTGCAGGGCTGTCTGGCCGGGCTGCTGCGCCGTTACTGAACGGATGCCGATCCGATTGCTTCGGATCGGCCGCTCCAGCCATCCGGTTTGCCGCATTTTCCCCGCCTGCCGGGCGGTCGGACCGGTTCGAAAACGCTCAAGGGGCACTGGCCCAGCCGCGCGGCGACAATCGGGCGACCCGCCATGGATGCCGGTCGCCCGACCGGATGGCAGGCTCCAGCCATGGTGCGTGACGCAAGCGGATGGCGACACCGCCGCTGCGCACCAGCGCCGGCTGGTCGAGCTTGATCCAGCGCGGGCGACATGCTGCGGGCAGGCGGCGGTCGCTGACGACGATATCGGCGGCGGCACAGGCGGCAATCAGTGGCTGGAATGGCATCATCAGATCGGTGCGGGTGGCAAGCAGCCGCCAGGTCCGGCCGTTGCGGGTGATGGTCACCAGACAGGCATCGGGGCTGCACCGCGCATCCGGTGACAAGGCGAGGCTGGCCAGCGGCTCGTCACGCGCGACCGCATCGGCCAGCATCAGGTCGACGAACCCGCCATGGCCGGCGCGAATGCCGGCATAGTCGCCGGCCGGATCGCGCACCGCGACATGCCGGCCATCGCCGGTCACGATCAGGTCGGGCGGCGGCGTCACGACCGCCCACAACGCGCCGCCCAGCATCGCGGCCAGCCCCAGCCAGCGGTGCCGCCGCGCCCAGAGCAGCAGCCATAGCCCGCCTGCCAGCATCGTCAGCGCCGCCCCGCCGGGCATCAGCGGCAGGCGGAAGACCGCCCCGGGTGCCGCCGCCGTCAGATGCGCGAGCGCCAGCAGCAGATCGATCGCCCGGCCGGTGATCCACCAGAGCGGCGCGCCCAGCCCTGCGGTGTCGAGCGCCAGCGCCAGTGCCTCGGCCGGCATGATGATGAAGGTGGTGAGCGGAATGGCGACGAGATTGGCGAGCGCACCGTAAACGCCCTGCTGGTGGAAATGATAAAGCGCGATTGGCGCAAGCACGATCTCGACCGCCAGCCCGCTCGCCAGGATCGCCACCAGCGCGCGGAGCATCGCCGCAATCACCCCCTCGTCACGCCGGGCAAACAGGCGGCGGGCCGCGGGATGGTCGTGGAGCGCGACAATCGCGGTGACCGCCGCAAAGCTGAACTGGAAGCTCGCGCCGATCAGCGCTTCGGGCCAGAGCGCGAGCACGACCAGCGCCCCCGCCGCCACCAGCCTGAGGGTCAACGCCTCCCGCCCCAGTGCCAGCCCGGCGAGCACCAGCAGTGCCGCGACCAGCGCGCGGACCGTCGGCACTTCGGCCCCGGTCAGCCAGGTATAGCCTGCCCCCGCCGCCGCCCCGGCTGCCGCCGCGACAAGGGGCAGCGACCAGCGCAGCGCCAGCCCGGGGCTGAGCGCCAGCACGCGCAACACGACGAACATCACCGCTCCCACCAGCGCGGTCACGTGCAGCCCGCTGACCGACAGCAGATGAGCGAGGCCTGCCCGGCGCAGCGCCTCCTGATCCTCGGCACCCACCCTCCCCTGATCGCCGGTCGCCAGCGCGACCGCGATGCCGGCGGCGCGTGCCGGCAGCGCGCCGGCAACATGGCCGCCCAGCCGGACGCGTAGCCCGGATGCGCGATCGGGCGGGGCGCGGGTCAGCCGGTCGACCGCGCCAAGCGCCCGACCGGTCGCCCCGATTCCGGCAAACCATGCCGCCCGCGCCGGATCATGCGCGCCGGGCATCGCGGGCGGCATCGGCGGGGCAAGCCGGGCGGTCAGGCGGATCCGGTCGCCGGGCATCAGATCGGCCGGGGCGGCCTGCTGCCGCGCCGTCAGCCGCAGGCGCGGCGGCAGATCGGGCCGGTCCACCGGCCGCAGGACGAGGCGGACCGCCTGCCGGGGCGTCAGCTGCGCGACCGACTCGATGTCGGCGGCGAACCGGGTGATGGCCGGCCGGTCGAGCACCGGTGCGGCAACGATCAGCGCCCGGCCCCAGACCAGCGCACAGCCGAGCGCCAGCGCCAGCCCGGCCCAGATCAGGCTCTGCCCCAGCCGCCGGCCCGCCCCGAGCGCGACCCCGAGCGCCGCCACCGCCGCGCCCGCGAGGATCAGCGCGCCCCATCCCGCCGGTCCCGACAGGGCGAACCAGCCGCCAATCCCCGCCCCAAACGCGACCGGCAGCCACAAAGGCAGCTGATCGCGTTCGGCATCCAGCCAGGTTTCGATCCGGTCGAAGGCGCCCCGCAATGCCGCTATCGCCCCGGAAAAGCCCGTGGTTTGTCGCGGCCAGACGGCCATGCTAGGGGCGTCGCCGGTCACCATCACGTTCTTCACAGCCTGGGAGCAACCGCGCGTGAGCGCAAGCAGCGTCGTCACCCGTTTCGCCCCGTCGCCGACGGGGTTCCTGCACATTGGCGGTGCGCGCACCGCATTGTTCAACCTGCTGTTCGCCCGCCATCATGGCGGCAAGTTCCTGCTGCGCATCGAGGATACCGACAAGGCGCGCTCGACCCAGGCGGCGATCGACGCGATCCTTGACGGGATGAGCTGGCTCGACCTGAACTGGGACGGCGATGTCGTCTACCAGTCGCAGCGCGCCGCCCGTCATGCCGAAGTGGCCGAGGCGCTGCTGGCGAGCGGCCATGCCTATCGCTGCTATGCAACCCCCGAGGAGCTGGCCGAACTGCGCGAGGCACAGCGGGCAGCCAAGCAGCCGATGCGCTATGACGGGCGCTGGCGCGACCGCGCACCGGGGCCGGAGCAGGACGGCAAGCCCTTTGCCTTGCGCCTCAAGGCCCCGCGCGACGGTGAAACCGTGATCGAGGATCTGGTCCAGGGCCGTGTCGTCGTCCAGAACAGCGAACTGGACGACATGATCCTGCTGCGCTCCGACGGCACGCCGACCTATATGCTGGCCGTCGTTGTCGACGATCACGACATGGGCGTCACCCATGTCATCCGTGGCGATGATCATCTGAACAACGCCTTCCGCCAGCTGGGCATTATCCGCGCGATGGGCTGGCCCGAGCCGGCCTATGCGCACATCCCGCTGATTCACGGGTCCGACGGGGCGAAGCTGTCCAAGCGCCACGGCGCGCTGGGTGTCGATGCCTATCGCGACGAACTCGGCATCCTGCCCGAGGCGCTGTCTAACTATCTGCTGCGCCTCGGCTGGGGGCATGGCGATGCGGAGATTATTTCGCGGGCGCAGGCGACCGAATGGTTCGACATTGGCGGGGTCGGCCGCTCGCCGTCGCGTTTCGACCTGAAAAAGCTCGAAAATCTGAACGGCCATTATCTGCGCGAGGCCGATGATGCCCGGCTGGCCGCGCTGGCCGCGCCGCGCATTGCAGCCGTGCTGGGCCGCGCGCTGAGCGACGCCGATCTGGCGCTGGTCGAGCGGGCGATGCCCGAGCTCAAACCGCGTGCGAAGAATCTCCACGAAATCGCTGACGGGGCGATGTTCCTGTTCGCCGCCCGGCCGCTTGCCATGGAAGACAAGGCCGCTGCGCTGCTCGAAGGCGACGGCACCCGGCTGCTCGGCCGCGTCCATGACCGGCTGACAGCGGTGACCGACTGGTCGGCCGAGGCGCTCGACGCCGCCGTCCGCGCGGTGGCGGAAGCCGAAGGGATCGGCCTGGGCAAGGTCGCCCAGCCGCTGCGTGCGGCCTTGACCGGACGCACGACTTCGCCAGGAATTTTTGACGTGCTTGTTCTATTGGGACGCGACGAATCGCTGGCACGGCTGGCCGACCGGCTGGCAGCATGACACGCCGCGCCCGCGTGACGATTGGTTGAGGAGCAGAATGAATGACTGACATGGCGAAACTGACGCTGGGCGGAGCCGAGATCGACCTGCCGGTCCGCAAGGGCAGTGTCGGCCCGGACGTGGTCGATATCCGCAAGCTCTATGGCCAGACCGGTGCCTTCACCTATGATCCGGGTTTCACCTCCACCGCCAGCTGCGAATCCGGCCTGACCTATATCGATGGCGATCAGGGCATCCTGCTGCACCGCGGCTATCCGATCGACCAGCTCGCCGAAAAGTCGAGCTTCATGGAGGTGTGCTACCTGCTCCTGAACGGCGAACTGCCGAAGAAGGACGAGCTGGACCAGTTCGCCTATACCATCACCCGCCACACGATGCTGCACGAGCAGCTGGCGACCTTCTATCGCGGTTTCCGCCGCGACGCGCACCCGATGGCGATCATGTGCGGCGTCGTCGGCGCGCTGTCGGCCTTCTATCATGATTCGACCGACATCACCGATCCGCACCAGCGCATGGTCGCCAGCCACCGGCTGATCGCCAAGATGCCGACGATTGCGGCGATGGCGTATAAATATTCGGTCGGTCAGCCCTTCCTCTACCCGGACAACTCGCTGTCCTATTCGGGCAATTTCCTGCGCATGACCTTTGGCGTGCCGGCCGAGCCCTATCAGGTCGATCCGGTCGTCGAAGCGGCGATGGACAAGATCTTCATCCTCCATGCCGATCACGAGCAGAATGCCTCGACCTCGACCGTGCGTCTGGCCGGTTCGTCGGGCGCCAATCCGTTCGCCTGCATCGCGGCGGGCATCGCCTGCCTGTGGGGCCCGGCGCATGGCGGCGCGAACGAAGCCGCGCTCAACATGCTGCGCGAAATCGGCCGCCCGGAAAAGATTCCGGAATATATCGCCCGCGCGAAGGACAAGAATGATCCGTTCCGCCTGATGGGCTTTGGCCACCGGGTCTATAAAAACTATGACCCGCGCGCCAAGGTGATGCAGAAGACGGCGAACGAGGTGCTGGAAAAGCTGGGCGTCACCGATCCGATCTTCGACGTCGCCCGGGAACTCGAACAGATCGCGCTCAAGGACGATTATTTCGTCGAGAAGAAGCTTTATCCGAACGTCGATTTCTATTCGGGCGTCATCCTGTCGGCGATCGGTTTCCCGACGTCGATGTTCACCGCGCTGTTCGCCCTGGCCCGCACCGTCGGCTGGGTCGCGCAGTGGAACGAGATGATCTCGGACCCCGAACAGAAGATCGGCCGCCCGCGCCAGCTCTATACCGGGCCGACGCAGCGCGACTATGTCCCGCTCGACCAGCGCTGATCCGATGCGCCGCCGGGCGATGCCGATCCTGCTTGCGCTGGCCGGCATCGCCCCGCTTGCGGCCTGTGCCCGTCCCGGCGAAACGGCCTCGCTGCCGTCGCCGGGACCGGTGTTCGACCCGGCGGTGTTTTTCGTCGGTACCACGCAAGGCAATGGCATGCTGACCCGCCGCTGGCACCAGCCCGAAGCGATCAGCGTGACGGGCAGCGGCGAGATGCTGGTCGATGGCACATTGGTGCTGCGCCAGCGGGTCAGCCGCACCGGCCATCCGGACCGGCGGCGGCTGTGGCGGCTGCGCCCGACCGGGGTGCCCGGCGAATATCGCGGCCATATGTCGGATGCGACCGACCTCGTCACCGCGCGCGTGACCGGCAGCCGGCTGACCATCGCCTATCCGATGCGCGGCGGCCTGAACGCGGTCCAGCAGATCGATCTTGCCCCTGACGGGCAGAGCGCGGTCAACCGCATGACGGTGACGCTGCGCGGACTGCGGGTGGCAACGCTCGACGAAACGATCAGGCGCACCGGCCCGGCGCGCTGACCTGTTCGGCCGCGCGCGGGTCAGCCGCCAGCTGGCAGGGCAAGCACGAACCGCGCCCCCTGCCCGAGCGCGCTGTCGACGGTCAGGTCGCCGCCCATTGCGCGGGCCAGCCGCCGGGCGATGTACAACCCAAGCCCGCTGCCGCTGGCGTCGCTTGGCGCGATGCGGGTGAATTTCTCGAAGATCCGCTCATGCTCGGCGGGATCGATGCCATGGCCCTGATCGGCGACGACGATGATCGCGCGCGCGCCCTCACGTTCGGCGCGCACCCACACCATGCCGCCTTCGGGCGAATGGCGCACGGCATTGCCGATCAGATTGACGAGGATCTGGAGCGTGCGGCGATAATCGCCGCGCGCGGGCAGGCTTTCGTCCATCGCCGGCGGATCGATCCGCACGCCACGGTCGCCGGCCTGAATGCCGAGCAGGCTCGCCGCCCGCCGCGACAGGTCCGCAAGATCAATGAGATCGGCGAGCGGCTGAAAATCATGGCGTTCGACCGCCTGAAGATCGACCAGATCGTCGACGAGCGCGAGCAGATGCCGCCCCGCGCTCGCAATATCGGTCGCATAATCGGCATAATCGCGGCGGATCGGCCCGCCGGACTGCACGCCGATGCTTTCGGCACGCTCGACGATCCGGGCGAGCGGCTGGCGCAGCGCGGTGTCGAGCCGGGTGCCGAACGGATTGCCGTCGCCAAGCCCGGTTTCCGCCGCATCGCCGGCCGCCGGCACGGCATCGCCAATGGCCAGCGGCGATGCGCCAAGGGCAGGTGGCGCGGCGGACGGCGTGGCAGGCGGTGTGACCGGCTGGGTGGCAGGCGGTGTGGCCGGCGTGTCGACCAGAAACGCGCTGCCGCGATAGCCGGCAAAGCGGCCGCCGCCATCGATCAGCGCGAGGCCGGTCAGCCGCACCCGCTGGCCGGAGCCGCGCACTTCCGCCTCCTGCCCCTCAAACCGGGCGCGCGCGGCAATCGCCTCCAGGATCGGCAGCTCGCCATCGGCTCCGGGGATGAAATGAAACAGCCGCGTCAGCGGTGCGCCGATCATCGCCTCGCACGCCGGATCGGTGATCGAGGTGAGTTTCAGCGCCGGATCGGTTTCCCACAGCCAGTCGCCGCGCGACCGCACGAAATCGTAAACGCGGCGGCCAAAACCGTCATCGCCCGACCGGCCGGGACGCCGCGCCCAGCCGCCGACCGACAGCGCAACGCCGTCCCCTTCCGGCTTGGCCTGCACCCACAGATCGAGATCATCGGCCCCGTCGGCGGCGATCACGCAGCGCGACACGAGCACGCCCAGCCGCTGCGCCAGCCGGACCAGCGTCGCGATCTGCGGCACTGCGATGACCTGCCCGATCGCGCCGCCCGCCGCCTCCTGCAACCGGGCGAGCGCCGGATCGGCGCGCACCAGCCGCCCCTCGGCATCGATCAGCCCCTCGGCGACGCGGGTCATCGCGCCCGCCTTTCGCGGCCGATATCGGCGATGGCGGCGCGAAACGCGCGGTCGAGCCGCCAGGGCCGGATCGCCTCGCGCGCCTCGATCAGGTCGAGATCGAGATAGTCGTTGATCCGTTCTTCAAGCTTGGCTTCGCTGAGACCGTTGATCGCCGCCATCTGGAGCAGGATCGATGCCGCCACTTCGGTGCGCGCCTCGATCGCGCGCAATGCGACCGCGAGCGCACCGATGCCCGGATCGGTCGCGATCACGAACGCCGACATGTAATCGATCCGCGCCCGCACCGCGAGGTTGGCGACGAACAGGCTGAAATAGCCGCGCCGGAACGCCTCGAACAGCGCATCGTCGTCTGCCGGGCCGGCAAGCGCGACGCGCATCGCCGCCCCCTCCAGCGTCTGGCTTTCATCATGTGCCGCCAGCCGTTCGAACACCGCGCCCTGCAGGGATTCATCGCGCGCAGCCGGATCGAGCGGCGATGCACGATCAAGATAGTCGCGCAGCGCCGCCGCCGTCCACCAGGCCAGCCGGACGAGCAGATCGGCAGGCAGGTCGCGCGCCGACAGCGTGGGTTCGCCGGCCCCGTCGCTGCGCCGGCTCTCGGCGATCAGATAGGGCATTTCCAGTTCAGGCGCGATGTTGAGCGGCACCGTGCTGGCCGGTTCGGGATCGGCAGCGGCGATGCGGCGAATGCCCTCGGCGATCCGGTGTTCCTCGGCCCGGGCGAGCAGCAGCGCGACCAGATCGCGTTCGCGCAGCACCCCGGCGCGGTCGAAGATCGGCCGGGCGATGGCGATGCGCGCGACGCCGATGGCGGGGGGCGCGGCGTCACCCAGCCGTTCGATCAGCCCCAGCCGCAAATCGCTTTCCAGATCCTCTACCAGCGCCTCGATCATCACCGAGATTGCCGAGCGCTGCCGGTCATTGGGGCGGTGGCGTTCGGGGACGAACAGATCGTTGAGCGCGGCGGACACGCGCGCATCGGCCTCGCGCGCGGCATATGCCGCCGCGGCGAGCAGGCGGGACGCACCCGCCGGCGGACCGCCATCGTCTTCGCGCGCAGTCAGGGCCATGGCAGCGGCATAGCCGGGCGAGAATGAAGACCGCGTTAAGCCTTACGGCGCTTGGCGCTTGGCGGGCGGCACCGGCGGGCATAGAGCATGACGCGATGGCGCAGTGTCGATCCCTTGCGCGCGGCGATGGCCGCGCCCCGGCAGGCCGCCCGGCGGCAGCCCTGCTCGCCGTGCTGGCATTGCTCAGCGGCTGCGGCAGCCGTGCCGGCGACGGGCCGATCCGGGCAAGCATCATCGGCGATCCGGTGGCGCGGCCCGACCGGATCGGCCCCGCCACCGGCCGGGCCGACCGGATGCTGGCGACAATGACCGGTGCCGGGCTGGTGACGTTCGACGAAAATGGCCAGATCCGCCCGGCGCTCGCCCAGCGCTGGATCGTCACCGATGACGGGCTGAGCGCGATCTTCCGGCTCGACCGCGACGCACGGCTGGCCGGGCGGCCGGTAAGCGCCGATCTGGTCGCGCGGCGGCTGCGCGCGGCGCTGACGCGGCAGCGGACGACGGCGCTGGGCGCGGCGCTGGCGGCGGTCGACGAAGTCGCGGTGATGACGCCCGATGTGATCGAGTTGCGGCTCAAGGTCGCACGGCCGCCGCTGCTCGATCTGCTCGCCCAGCCCGAACTGGCGATTGCCGGGGCGCTGCCGGGGGCGGACAGCGGCGGCGGCTTTGGCGGCGCGGCGCGGCGCGGCGGCTGGCTAACACTGGCCCCGCTTGCCGCGCCCGATGCGCCGCCGCCGCCTGCTTTGTGGGTGCGCGGCGAGCCGGCGGCGCGGGCGCTGGCACGCCATATGCTTGGCCATGCCGATCTGGTGCTGGGGGGCAGCATTGCCGACTGGCCGCTGGTCGCCACCACTGCCATCCCGGCACGGCTGGTGCGGACCGATCCTGCCGAGGGCCTGCTTGGCCTGGTGCCGGCGCGCGGCGACGGGCTGGCGGCTGACCCTGCCAACCGCGCGGCACTGGCGATGGCGATCGACCGCGATACGCTTGGCCGGCTGCTCGGTGCGCCGCGCTGGCGGCCGGACATTGCCGTGCTGCCCCAGCCCTATGGCGCGGGGGCGGCCCCTTATCTTCCCGAATGGGCCAATAGCGGGCTTGCCGAACGGCGCGCGACCGCTGCCGGGCGGATCGCCATGTGGCTGGCGCGCGGGCGCGGGCGCATTCCTGAGGTGCGGCTGTTCCTGCCGCCGGGACCGGGCAGCCGGTTGGTGTTTGCGGCCCTTGCCGCCGACTGGCGACGGATCGGCGTCACCGCCCGGCCCGCCAGCCGCGCCGAGGCCGATCTGATGCTGATCGACGAGGTCGCGCCCGCACCGAGCGCGATCTGGTATCTGGCGCGGCTCGCCTGTCCCGCGCCGTCGCCCACCACCTGCCCGGCCGATGTCGCGCAAGCGCTCGCCGCTGCCCGCGCCGCCACCGACCCGGCCGCGCGCAGCCGCCTGCTCGCCGAGGCTGACCGGGGGATCGGCGCGGCCACGCTCTACATCCCCATCGCCCGGCCGCTGCGCTGGTCGGTGGTCGCGCAGCGGTTCAACCTGTTCCGCGACAATCCCCGCGCGGTCCACCCGCTCGACCGGCTGATCCAGCCAAGGCGCTGACCCCTCTCGTCAAATCGCCGCCCGGCCCCCATATCCCCGCCACGGAGGATTGGACCCCATGGTGTCAGTCAACAGGATCGACGAACTGGCCGACCGGCTGAACCTTGCCCGCGACGCGCAGGCGGTGCGCCAGCGGGTCGAGGCGGTGGAGGCGGTGATGGAAAGGCTGATCACCATTCCGGGCACCGGGCGTCAGTTCGGGCTGGACGTGATCCTTGATTTCGTGCCCGGCATCGGCCCGCTCGCCGCCTCGGCGCTCGGGGCCTGGATCGTGTGGGAGGCGCGCAATCTCGGCCTGTCGCGCTGGCAGCTGATGCGCATGGGCGGCAATGTCGGTGTCGATCTGCTGCTCGGCGCGATCCCGTTCGTCGGCGCGATCCCCGATTTCTTCTTCCGCTCGAACAGCCGCAACCTCCGGATCATCAAGCGCCATCTCGACCGCCATCATCCGGCGGGCGTGACCATCGATGCCATACCCGGCGGCTCGAAAATCCGGTAAATCAGGGGCCTAAAGCGGCCGATCCGATGCAACCGGATCGGAAACCGCGCTAGGCGGGGCTGAAATCCAGCCCGATATCGGCGGCCGGGGCCGACTGGGTGATGCGGCCGACCGAGATGTAATCGACCCCGGTTTCGGCGATGGCGCGGATGGTGTC
>DBAW01000192.1:0-3170 GCA_002291855.1 Sphingomonas sp. UBA1000 | reverse complement strand
GGCGGGGGCATGTTGTCGAGCAGCAGCCGGGTCGCGCCCGCGGCCAGCGCCGGTTCGATCTGGTCGATCCGGTCGACCTCGACGATGATCTCGGCAATGCCGGCGGCGGCGGCGCGGCGCACCGCCTCACCGACATCGCCGGCGACCGCGACATGATTGTCCTTGATCATCGCGGCATCCCACAGGCCCATGCGGTGATTGGTCGCCCCGCCCATGCGCGTCGCATATTTTTCGAGCACCCGAAGCCCCGGAATGGTCTTGCGCGTGTCGAGCAGGGTCGCGCCGGTGCCGGCAATGGCATCGACATAGGCGGCGGTGAGCGTGGCGATGCCCGACAGATGCTGGACGGTGTTGAGCGCCGAGCGCTCGGCCGTCAGCATCGCCCGCGCCGCACCGGCCAGCCGCATCAGCGGCGCGCCAGCCGCCATGCGCGCGCCGTCGCGCGCCAGCAGCTCGATGCCGATATCGGGATCAAGCGCGCGGAAAAACGCCGCCGCCACATCCAGCCCGGCAACCGTGATCGCATCGCGGCTCGCCATCGTGCCGACAAACCGCGCCGCAGCCGGGATGACGGCGGCAGAGGTAATGTCCCCGCCCGCGCCCAGATCCTCGGCCAAGGTCGCCGCAACGAACGCGGACAGATCAAACCCGCTCGGCACTGCC
This sequence comes from Sphingomonas sp. UBA1000, assembly GCA_002291855.1. GTDB lineage: Bacteria > Pseudomonadota > Alphaproteobacteria > Sphingomonadales > Sphingomonadaceae > Sphingomonas_B. The sequence goes on along the minus strand of DBAW01000192.1, from coordinate 2,507 downwards.
ATTGCCGTCGCCTCAGCCAAGGTCCGGGCGCAGCGGCCCCAGATCGCCCAACCCGACGGTCCCGCTCGCCATCGCGAGCATCCGGTCGAGGCTGCGCTTGGCCTTCAGGCGCAGTTCCTCGTCCAGCTCGATGCGCGGCTCCAGGTCGCGCAGCGCGATGTAGAGCTTTTCCATCGTGTTGAGCGCCATGTACGGGCAGATGTTGCAGTTGCAATTGCCGTCCGCACCCGGCGCGCCGATGAACTCCTTGTCCGGCATCGCCTTTTGCATCTGGTGGATGATGTGCGGCTCGGTCGCCACGATCACCGTCTGCGCGGACACGGTCTTGGCATATTCGAGGATCGCGCTGGTCGAACCGACGAAATCGGCATGGTCGAGCAGGTGCGGCGGACATTCGGGATGGGCGGCGATCGGCGCGTCGGGGTGGCGCGCCTTGAGCTTGAGCAGCTCGGTTTCCGAAAACGCCTCGTGCACGATGCACACGCCCGGCCACAGCAGCAGCTCGCGCCCGGTCTTGCGCGCCAGATAGCCGCCCAGATTGCGGTCGGGGCCGAAGATGATCTTCTGCTCCCTGGGGATCTGCATCAGGATCTTCTCGGCCGAGGACGAGGTGACAATCACGTCCGACAGCGCCTTCACCGCCGCCGAGCAGTTGATGTAGGTGAGCGCGATATGATCCGGATGCGCGGCGCGGAACGCGGCGAATTGTTCCGGCTGGCAGCTGTCTTCCAGACTGCACCCGGCGTCCATGTCGGGCAGCACGACGATCTTTTCAGGGCTGAGGATCTTGGCCGTTTCGGCCATGAAGCGCACGCCGCAGAATGCGATCACCTCGGCATCGGTTTCCTGCGCCTTGCGCGACAGCTCCAGACTGTCGCCGACGAAATCGGCCAGATCCTGCAACTCGGGCCGCTGGTAATAATGGGCAAGGATGACCGCCTTGCGCGATGTGCGCAGCCGGTCGATCTCGGCCCTGAGGTCGAGCCCGGCCAGCGAGCCGCCAATCCCGTCGCGTGCGTCCATCGTTCCTGTCTCTCTCCATCCCCGGCCGCGCAGCCCCGCGCCGGCCTTGCCGCCGACATAGGAGCGCGGACCATGAAACGCCAGCCTTGCGCCCGCCCCGGTCAGGCGAGCCGCCAGCGATCCTCGCCGCCCGGCCCACCGGCCACGCGCCCGCGCGCCAGCAGGTCGATCAGATGGGCAAGCACCGACCGCCCGGCCGCGCCGTGCAGCCGGGGATCAAGGCCGACATACATGCGCTGCACCATGTCAGGGATATGCTCCAGCCCCTCGCCCAGCAGCCTGAGGATCTGGCCCTCGCGCTGCTTGCGGTGGCCGGCGAGGCCGCGCACCAGCCGCTGCGGATTGTCGATCGGATCGCCATGGGCGGGATAATAGACGCGGTCGTCACGCGCCATCAGCCGGTCAAGGCTCGCCATATAGGCCGCCATGTCGCCATCGGGCGGCGCGACGACAGTGGTTGACCAGCCCATCACATGATCGCCGGTGAACAGCGCCCCGCTTTCGGCCAGCGCAAAGCACAGATGGTTGGACGTGTGCCCCGGCGTCGCCACCGCCGCCAGCGTCCAGCCGGGGCCGGACACCGCCTCGCCATCGCCGAGCACCCGGTCGGGCGCATAGCCGGCGTCGAACGCCGCATCGGCGCGCGGGCCGAGATCGTCGAGCACCAAAGGCGCGCAGCCGACCAGTTCGGCCCCGGTCGCGGCCTTGAGCGGCGCGGCGGCGGGCGAATGATCGCGGTGGGTGTGGGTGCACAGGATATGGGTGACACGCTCACCCGCCACCGCCGCCATCAACGCGGCGATATGCGCCGGATCGTCCGGGCCGGGATCGATCACCGCCACATCGCCGGTGCCGACGATATAGGTCTGGGTGCCGTGATAGGTGAACGGCCCGGGATTGGGCGCCAGCACGCGGCGCACCAGCGGTTCGAGCGTGATCGCCTGACCGGTATGTTCATGGTCCATGGGCGAAGCGTTGAAGCCCCGCCCCCGGCTTGGCAAGCGCCGATTTGGCGCAAGGGCCGGAGGCGGGGCCTATCGCAGGCAGTGGCTTACTGACCGGCCTTCATCCGCGCGATCTGGGCGTCGATCAACGCCAGCGCCTCGGTCCGCGCACGGCGTCCCCAATCCTCGTCCGTCGCGGCCGACAGCCCGGCCCGCGCCTGTTCGAGCGCAGCCAGCACCGCCGCCCGGGTTTCGACCCGCACGGGGTTGCCGGGATCGGCGCGCAGCAGCATGCAGCGCCGGGGCGCTTTGTCATCGCCCGGCTTGGCGTCGCGGGCCTCGGCAGCCGACATCGCGCATTTGCTCAGCCCGGCCAGACGCAGCTGGACGCGCGGCATCGCAGCGGCGGCGGCCGAGGCTTCGTCGCCGATGATCGCGACCATGGCCTGCGAACCGTCGCGCAGGACGATCGACGCTTCGCCCGGCGGGGCCGGCGGAGCCGGGGGCGCGGGCGGAGCCGGAGGGGCCGCCGAAGCCGGC